>JBIKIA010000759.1:0-33315 GCA_044361885.1 Prosthecobacter sp.
CGTCGCTGTGCGAAAATCGAATCGAGCGATGCCAAGGATGATCCGGATCTTCGCCGGGCATGCCATCCTTCATCGGGTAGTGCCGCGTGACATTCTCTCCATTCGGTCCGATGACGGGATACAAAAACGGCCCCGACCATTCCTTATGCCGCCATTCGGTGAAGACCTGATCACCGACCTTGACCTGAATGCGGTCCGGCAGTTCAGCAATCGAGACATCGCCGCCGCCAAACGCGGCCAGCGGCGCAAGGAGAAGAGCGAGAACGGGGAGAAGGCGATTCATTGAGATTGAGGAAGAATACACCCGCAGCGCCTGGATTTGTGCGAGCCATTCGCCGCCAACAAAGTAAAGTCGTTTACCCTCAGGCTAAAACCATCCCCATGAAAACCGACCTCCGCTTTTTCAAAGAACTCCGCTTCCGCCAGCTCCGCGCCTTGGTGGAGCTGTCACGACAGAAGACCTTCTCCGCCGTGGCCGCCGCGCTGAAGATGTCCGTCGTCTCCGCGTGGCGGCAGGTGCGGGCGCTGGAGGAGGAGTTCGGTGTGCAACTCTTAGACACGCAGGGCCAGCAGGTGGTCCTGACGGAGGACGGACGTCTGCTCGTGGAGATGGCCGAGCCGATGGTCGAGAGCTTCCTGTCGTTGCGCTCGGTCTTCGATGACCGACAAGGCAAAGCCCCGCGCAAACTCACCGTCGCCGCGCCCGCTGGCGTGCTCAATGACACCCTGCCCGATCCCGTGACTCGCTATCGCCGCCAGTTCCCCAACGTCGGCCTCCGCCTCATGGAACGCCCCTCGCGCGGAGCCCTCGCGGCACTGCTGGCCGGACAAGCTGACATTGCCATCATCGGCATGACCGCTGCCGATGAACTCCCGACCTCACTGAGCCTGCGCCGGCTCACACGCTATCCCATTCACCTGCTCTGCCCGGCGGATCACGTTTTAGCCACAGCGAAAAAGCTCACCGTGAAACAGATCGCGCAGCATCCGCTGGTGCTCAGCAGTGAGGACACCTCGGACCGCTCGCAGGTCGATCTCACCTTTGCCAATGCCGGCGTGCTCAACCAGCTCAACATCGCCATCAGCGCCTCGCGCGTGCCGATGATCACCAAGTATGTCGCCATGGGCTTCGGAGTCGCCCTGCTGGCCCCAGGTGAAGTGAAGCCGTTGGTGCCCAAGCGCGGCCAGCCAGCACTCACCTGGCGCGATGTCAGCACTCTCTTCGGTCACGAAGACCTCGTGCTCGTCCAACGCAAAGGCCGCTTCGTGCTGCCGCATGTGAAGGTGTTTCGTGAACTGGTGGAACGATCCTTCCAGGTCGTTTGAGCGGACCACTCTACGCCACCCTCTCCAAGGCCGCCGCGATCTCGCTCTCGATCACTGACAGCGGATTGAGCAGCGCGAGCGGATCATCGACCGGCGTCACCTCATTCGTGCTCGGATCCCAGTTCACCGGCCCAAATCGACACGGCGCGGGGTTTCCAGTGTGGATATGCATTCCGGCATCATCTTTGTCGAAGTGCCAGAACTCAAAGGGGAAGGGGATGAAGCCGTGCTTTTCCATCATGGCGGCGATTTCGAGTCGCGTGGCGATAACCTCGGGCGCGACGAAGGGCGAGCGCATGGGCGTGCACTCGCTCATTTCGAGATATGGATAACCGCGCCAGACCTCCGTGCCGTCGTCGCGATTGAAGACCGAGATGTCGATGGCGGAGCCGGACATGTGCGCGCCGATCTTAGGCATGTTCGCCGTGAGCACGATGGCGCGGCGGAACATCATCTCGGGCGATGGAATCTCACCACCGAGTTCCCAGATCGTCTTCTTGAGCACGGTGTCGAAGACCGATGGCTTGCGCACCAACTGCCGCTGCATGTCCAGGGTGCGGAAGCAGTCCTCGATCGTCAAAATCCACCCTCGCTCATTCATCTCGCGACCGATGGTGACGACATCACGCACGAGGCTCTCACGCATGAAATAGACGCGATCCAGTTCACCCGCGATCTTGCTGGTCGAGAACAGCATCTCCACTCCACCGTCCGAAACAGCATCCCGCAATGACGCAAATCTCTCGCCACACTCGTTCACCGGAAAGGCGATGAGCTTCTCCACGATGGCATAGCCCGCTTCCATTTGTTCGGTCCAATACGCACGGCGTGCGGCTTCGTTGTTGGTGGAGGTCATCATTGTGGTTTCGGAATTGAAGTGGGCTATTTGAGCGAATCGAGATACTCGAGCAGGTCGGCGGCTTCCTGGGCGGTGAGGGTTTGCAGGAGGCCATCGGGCATCGTGGAGACGGGGGTAGTGATGGTCTTGGCGATTTGGGTGGTGGCGATTTTTTCGGTGAGGCCACCAGCCATTTTGAGTGTCAGTTCGGTGTCGCTGCGGGCGGTGATGAAGCCGGCTTTGCTGTCACCGGTCTTGAGTTCGATGGTGGTGAGTTGCCATTGCGGCTCGATGACCTTCGACGGGGTGAGGATCTGCTCCAGCATGGCTGCGCGGTTCCACTTGGTGCCGATGTGGCTGAGGTCGGGACCGAAGTCGGTGCCGACTCCGTTGGCGCGATGACAGGCGATGCAGATGCCTGAGAACAAGGTCTTGCCGCGTGTCGCATCGCCTTTCAAGGCAAGCAAAGTGGCGGGTTTGATGTCGGGGCCGAGGACTTTGCGGCGTTGGGATTCGGGGAGGAATCGCTCGAACAAATCGCGGCGCAGCGGCTCGGTGAGGACGCTGCCTTTGGCGATGGCTTGGGTGCGGATGTCGGCGCTGAGTTTGTCGTCGAGGATGGCGAGGAGCACGCTGAGTGCGCCGCTGTTGGTGGCGAGTAGTTGGTCGAGTTGCGTGCTGTCGCCTGCTTTGAGTTGGGTGACCGCTTGTTCTTCGGCTTGGCGCTGCGAGATGGTGGCGGCGGTGAGGTCGGGTGCCTTGTTGCCCATGCTGGCGATCCAATCGCGCACGACGAGCAGTCCGCGATCATCGACAAGGTGACTGCCGAGGTAAGGCATGTGACCGCGACCCGCAGTAGCCATGCGATAGAGCAGCACACTGCGCGCGGGATCACCGCTGGCGATGACGCGCGCATCGGGAAGGCCGAGATCGCCTTGCACGGGTTTGGCGTCGATGAGTCTGGCGTCTTTGAGCGGCGCATTGATGTTCATGAAACTGGGCACACCACCGCCGCTGTTGAAACGATGACAGACGCTGCAATTGACGTGCAGGTAACTGCGTGCGCGGACCTCCACACTGCCCACGGTGCCATGTGGATCGGCGAGTCGCGGCTCTGCGGGCGTGAGGCCGAGGCGTATGAAGGCATCGAGTTGATCGCCTTTGTCCTGCGGCGTCGTGCGGTCGAGTTGCAGTGCGCTGAAGCCTTGTGCGAAATCATTCATCAGCGTGTGACAGCGGGCGCATTCACTGCGGCTGTAGAAGCGCCAGCGCTGTTGCATCACGCCGCCCGGCGCGGCTTTGTCCTTCACGGTGAACGTCGTTTCGTCGCCTTGTTTCGGCACGAGTTCGGCGTCGGTTTGTTCGGCGTTCCACCGATAGCTATAGGTGCCCCAGAGGCTGCCGTCGTAGTGCAGGATCTGTGTTTCAATCCTGCGACGTGTGGCGGGATTGCCACGTTCCATGTCGAGCGAGTAAGTCTTTGCGAGCACGGCTCCCGCAGGGAATCCCCAGTGGCCACGCAGCACCACGCCCTTGGATTCACTGGCGACGGTGACGCCGGATTGATCTGAAAATGCAGCCCAGCGTTGCGCGACCGCGTGATCGGCCCAGCGCGGCGCATTGATCTCATACGGCAGCACACCGGGCGCGAGTGATTGCTTTAGCGTATCGGTAAAGAGTCCGGTTTCGCTGAGCTTTCGCGGAAAGTCGGAGTTCTTCCCGGAGCGCGGATTTCTCGCCAGTCGCCACAGGCCGCCGCCGCTGTGGTCTGCAATGATCAACTCACCCTCCTGATCGATGCCGAAGCCCGCTGGCATGAGCGAGCTGCGCGCCAGTTCGCGATGCTCGGTGACCTTTTCGCCTTCATTGCGCAGCGACCAGAAGGTGCCCATCTGCCAGTCACCGTAGAGATACGCGCCCTTCAACTCAGGCAGCTTTTCGCCGTGATAAAACTCGCCGCCGGTGATGCTCGCCGCTTCTTCATGCGAATGCGCGACGAGCGGCGGCAGGATCGGCGATGGGCCGCGCAGGCGATCCGGCCGCACGTCTTGCTTGCTCCCCTCGGTAATGCTCCAGCCGTAGTTGCCACCGCGCTGGATGCGATAAATCATCTCCCACAACTCCCAGCCGACATCGCCCACGAACAGCTCCTCATTCTTCGGATTGAAACTCATGCGCCAAGGATTGCGCAGCCCGTAGGCCCACACTTCACCGCGCGCTTTCGGCCCACCGACGAAAGGATTGTCCATCGGGATGCTATAAGCGCGACCTGCCTCGGGATGATCCACGTCAATGCGCAGCACGCTCGATAGCAAGTCGCTGATGTCCTGCCCAGTGACGAAGCTATCCGGCGGGTCCGGCCTCGTGGCGTCGCCCGTGGAAATGTAGAGCATGCCATCGGGACCGAAGCGCAGATTGCCGCCATTGTGACCTCCGGCGCGCCAGGAGATGATGACCTTGGCACTGCTGAGATCGACTTTCGGCGGTGATTCATCAGTCACACGGAAGCGCACGATGCGAGTGCCGTTCTCGCGATTGCCCGCACCCTTGAGATCGAAATTGGCCCATGTGAAGACGAAGCGATTCTCCGTGAAGCGCGGATGAAACGTGAGCGCATACGAGGACGTGATCTCCGGATCAAAGGCCGCGAGTTCGCCGAAGAGATCCGCTTTCTCGACACTCGCACCCGGAACGAATGAAAGCATCCGCCCCCCTTCCTCCAGCACCACCAGTCTGTCACTGCCGGGCAGTGATTTGATGTCGAGCGGATTCTTGAAAGTAAGCCTAGGGTAAAGACGCTCGACCACATAAGGCGGCGGCGGCTCCGGCGTGCCTTGGATGCGCGAGGTCGTCCACGGCACGCGCTCCTGCGCGAAGGCCGCGAGGCAAGTCAGGTGAAGGATGAGGAGGTAACGCATGGGTGGCTTTGGTTTTGGAAGGAAAAAAAGTGAAATCCATTTTTCTACCTGAAAATCCTTTTGCCTTGTTTCAGGACTCCCCGTCCCGTCACTCCATCCAGCGGAGGCACGAGGCCATCGGCACCTCGACGGGGGTTCCGTGGGGCGTGATGCTGCCGCTGGCGGAATCGATTTTGAATACGACGACGTTGTTGCCGGGCATGTTGGCACACAGCAGCCAGCGGCCGTCCGGACTGATAAGGAGGTTTTGCGGGCCTTTGCCGCCGCTGGGCTCGATCGCCAGCAGCGTGAGCGTGCCGTCCTCGGCGATGCGGTAGCTGGCGAGGCTGTCGTGACCGCGATTGGTGCCGTAGAGGTGCTTGCCATAGGGCGTGATTTTCAAATCAGCGGTGGCGCTCTTGCCGGTGAAATCTTTCGGCAGTGTGGCGATGGTTTGCTTCTCCTTCAGCGTGCCGTCGGCGGCGTTCCAGTCGAAGACGGTGACGGTGTTGGCCAGTTCGCTGATGACATAGACGAGCTTGCCGCCGGGGTGAAACACCAGATGACGCGGGCCACTGCCGGGCGCGAGCTTGGCAAAGGGTTGCGCGGCATTCGGCACGAGTTTCGCGGTGGCGGCGTCGAGCGCGTAGATCATGACCTTGTCGATGCCGAGATCGGCAGCGAGGGCGTGTTTGCCATCGGGACTGACGACGAAACAATGCGCGTTCGGCCCTTTCTGCCGCTCGGGATCACCACCTGATCCTCTATGCTGAAAAAACGAAACCGCCTCCCCCAGCGAGCCATCACTCTTCACCGGCAGCGAGGCGACGTTGCCACTGCTGTAGTTCGCGACGATCACCGATTTGCCCGTGGGATCGACATCGACATAGCACGCGGCCGTGCCGCGAGAGTTATGACGATTGAGCGCTCGCAAATCTCCCCCACGGCCCTCGATGGCAAACGCGGCGACGAAATTGTCCTTCCCGCCGAACTCATCGATGGAATACAAAAATCGCCGGTCGGGTGAAAGCGCGATGAAAAACGGCTTCTGCACGCCCGTGGTGCGTTTCAGCGGCTTCAGCGTGCCTTTTTCCGAATCGAAGCCAAACGCATGAATCCCAGCCTTTTCACCCGAGGCGAAAGCGGAAACGAAAACGAGCGGTTCAGCAGCTGAGGCAGACATGGAGGCGAGCAAGGTGAGAAGGAGAGTGCGCATGGTTTGGTGAAGAGGTGGAGAGGTGGTTCATTTAGACGGGTTTCCATTCGCGAGCATGTTGGGCAAAGGCCGGGGCGGATTTGGCAAGTGCGTCACGAATATCATTTTCAGAATGCGCGAGACTGATGAACCACAGGCCGCGCTCGATGGCGCGCACGCCGTGATCGAGCAGGCAGCGCCGCAGATGCGCCCAGCGCGTGGAATCCTGCCGGCTCACATAGTCGCGGTAGTCTTTGATTGGGCCTTCGGCTGCTCCGGGCTTGAGCATGACAGCATGGAAGGCTGGCCCAGGCCCCTGCGGGCGGAGCGGAATGTCATGCTGATCGGCTAAGTCACGCAGCCCCGTCATCAACTGTTGTCCGAGCGCCGTAGCGACGCGCGGATGCTGGTCTCCGAGCGATTTCACATGATCGAGACACCACTTGCTGGCGGCAAGACAGAGCGGATTCCCATTGAGCGTGCCCGCGTGGACGACGGTGCCATCGATGATCTTTTGCATCGCTGATGCCTTGCCTGCGAGTGCCGCAAAGGGCAGCCCGCCACCGACCGCTTTGCCGAGGATGGTGAGATCTGGGACGAAGCCGAGCGCCTGTTGTGCGCCGCCAGGAGCGACGCGAAAGCCGGTGATGGTTTCATCGGCAATCATGAGCATGCCTTCGCTGTCGCAAAGTTCGCGGATCGTCTCGATCATGCCGGGCACTGGCTCCATGCAGCAGGTGTTGCACATGATCGGCTCAAAGATGATCGCCGCGATCTGACCTTTGAACTCAGTGACTTTGCGTCGCAGATGCTCGTGATCATTCCAACGGGCCACGACGAAAGTATCGAGCACCTCCGGGATCACGCCCTGGCTGGGATGCAGTCGAGTAGGGCTTTCAGAGTCGCCCCATCGATCCGGCGGCGGCGCGAAACCAACGAGTCCCTCATCTGCCCAGCCATGGTAAGCGCCCTCAAATTTCAGAATGAGCGGTCGCCCGGTGTGCGCTCGTGCGAGCCGCAGCGCCGAGAGCACGACCTCGGTAGCCGAGTTGTTAAAGCGCACGCGCTCGGCCCCTGGCACCATCGCTTGAATCCGCTCGGCCACCTCAATCTCCAACTCACACTGCGCGGCCCAATGCGTGCCGAGTTTCGCCTGTGCGGCAATGGCCGCTGCCATCCCCGCCGGTGCGTGCCCATAAAGCAACGCGCCCTGACCGATCTGGAAGTCGATGTATTTGTTGCCATCCACATCCCACACGCGCGAGCCGCTGCCGTGCTGAAAATAGAGCGGCACCGGCTGCTCCATTTTGCGGATGCCGCTGTTCACTCCAGCGGCGATGGATTTGACGGCCCGCTCATAAAGGCGGCGGGAGGTGGCGTAACGGTCGTTCATGATGGGATGCATAAAGCGGGTGGGACTACTTCTGTCGCACAGCGACCGCTTCGACTTCGTATTTCAAATCGGGCGGCAGGCAGTCGGTGATGGTGGTGCGGGCGGGCGCGGGCTGGGGGAAATATTCGCGGTAAAGCTGGTTGTAGAGCGGCAGGTTCGCGGCATCGCGGACGTAGTTTCGCGTCTGCACGACGTGCGCGAGATCGCTACCGGCGGCCTCCAGCACGAGGCGCACGTTTTCCATGCTGCGGCGGAACTCACCTTCAAACGTGTCGGTGACGATGTTGCCTTCTTTGTCCACGGAAGCTTGGCCGGAGACGAAGATGAGGTCGCCAACGACGACGCATGGGCTGAAGGGCAGGTGCGACGTGGGTGTGTCGGGGAGTTGTGGGTAGGAGACGAGTGGGTTGTTCATGTTGATGCAGGATTCAGATCGGCGGGTTCATCGGCGATGAGCTTCTTCGTTGCGTCCATCGGCAGAACGATGAGGCCGGCGAGGACGAAGGCTCCGGCGAGTGTGAAGAAGACGAGCGTCTTGCCATCGCCGCCGCCGATCTTCATCAGCCAGGGGATGAGCAAGGCACCGGCGCTGGCACCAAAGTTGCCCCACATGTTCCCCCAACCTCCGGCGGCGGCGGTGGCGCGTCCACCCACGTCGCCCATGAAGGCCCAGAGCGCGGGATTGGCGAGATCGGTGCAAAAAGAAACGACCGCGCAGCAGGCAACGAGCGTCCAGGTCGATTCGACGAACGGACAACACATATAAGCCGCCGCGCAGACGAACATCGAGCTAGTCATCGGCAGCAAGCGACCCCAGCGCAGGCCAAAGCGCCGCGTGGCCCAGTCGCAGTAATAGCCGCCCGCGATTTGTCCCAACATGCCGAACGCGAGCACGTAGGTGAGCATCTTGCCGCCTTCGATCTCGCCCACACCGCGCTCTTTGACGAGGTAAGTCGGCAGCCAGGTCACGAGAAATCCCCAGCCGATGTTTTGCAGCATCTGCGCGGCAGAGTTGCACCACAGGCTGCGGCTTTTGGTGAAGCTCCAGAGAGCGCTCAGGAGCTCACGACCGCTCAACGATTTCTCGCCCTGCGGCCTGCCGATCAACTCCAACTCCGCCGCGTTGACCTGCGGATGCTCATGCGGATTCGAGCGCACCATCTTCCAGAAGATCGCCGCGATGACGAGACCGACAGCGGCATCAATCCACAATGACGTGCGCCAATTGCCCATCGTCACGATCATCCAGATGGTCAAAAACGGAGCGAGCGTGCCGCCGATGCGACCACCGAGCGCGACCATGCCACTGGCCCGTGCGCGACCCGTGAGCGGGATCCATTTGCGAATCAACGCCATCGACGTCGGATAAGCCCCCGCCTCCGCGACCCCGCACAGCAAACGTGCCACGAGCAGACCCGCGAAGCCCGTGACAAAGCCCGTCATCGCCGTGAACAGCGACCACAGCACGATGTAGATCGTCAGCATCGGGCGCGCGCCAAAGCGATCACTCGCCCAACCAGCGGGCACCTGGAACAGCGCATACATGAAGAAGAACGAGCCCAGGACATGCCCGATTTGTTCATCCGTGAGCTTGAGGTCATGGTTGAACGACACCGACTTTACGATCTCGCCCATGCAGATCCGGTCGAGATACAAAATGAACGCCATCAGCATCGTCACGCCGATGATGCGGTGGCGGATGGTCGTGGGGGTGGTGGGATGAGTCATGAATGGTGCGAGTGCATTAAATCAAACCCACTTCTCAAACCACGCCCACGCATCCGCCTGGCGCTCGGCGTTGAACTGATGCGGTGCGTCTTCGATGATGCTCTTGAAGTGCTCGGGCACGCCGGCTTTGGCGTAGCACTGGGCGATCTTTTCGTGCGCGGCGTGGACGCCGGCGAGTTCGAAGAGGCGGTCTTGTGAGCCGTTGATGACCATGAGCGGCTTCGGTATCGCGAGCGAGGCGATGTCGGGATGATCCATGTGGTGATACATGCCGGGGATGATTTTGGTGAAGCCGATGCCACGGATGTGAGCCGCGAGCTGATTTGGAAATGAGCACATCCAACTGCTCACGACGGCCGCCTTTATGCGATCATCGAGCGCGGCGAGATACGAGCTGCGCAGGCCGCCGACACTTTGGCCGACGCAGGCGATGCGGTTCGGGTCCACATCGGGCCGCGTGATGAGGTAGTCCACGGTGCGGATGTCGTCCCACGCGATGATTCCCGCCCAACTCACTCCGGCGCAATACAGGGTCCTCGCCATGAATTCCTCATCGCGGTTGCAGCGGGTGTGATAGGCCTTCACTTGCTCATCGCTGAGTGTGAGCGACCGCGCTTTCCACTCCGGCGGATCATCGTCGAGCACCACGCGGCGCTCGCCCCAGTAGAACATGTCGATGGCGATGACCACATAGCCACGCCTCACCAGTTCGATGCCGTAGGCCTTGCCGCCGTAGCCGCGCTCGCGCATTTCTTTGAGCGTCGGATGAATCGCGTCGCTTGTCTCGACTTCGCGCTCGCGGCCCCACATGTAGTAGCCGCCGTGGGAATGCAGCGCGACGACGGCAGGCGCGGGGAGCTTGGCGTTCTTTGGAATCAAGACAGTCGCGGGCACGCGAAACACCGGCGTGGTGTTGAAGCGCACCTCCTCGCGGATGTAGTCGCCGCAGTCCTTGCGCGAGACGACCTCCGCGTTCGGATCGCACTTCGCGGGCGCGTATTGAAGCAGCTCCAGCATCTTCGCGCGTCCCTTGGCTTTCCATGCTGCGAGGTCGTGGTGATCGCGATGCAGAAACGACAAAGGCAAATCGGGCCCGCCTTTGAGCTTCTGGATCACCGCATTCACGGATCCAAACTCCGGCCCGTTCCTGCCTGAGAGCGTGGTGCTGTTTTTCGGCGCAGCTTTCGGTTCTGCGGCGAGCGCACCGATGGGCGATGAAGCCGCAGCGGATGCGGCGACGGTGGCGATGAATTGGCGACGGGTGTTCATGATTCGAAAGTGCCTGGGTTCAAAGGTTGAAGGGCGCCCGGTAGGTCCGTGTTTGCAGGGCGTTGGCGCGCTCATGGTCCACAAAGCGCTGAGTTTTCAGATCAAGGCTGAGTGCCTCACCGAGGATGATCTTGTCCTTGCGGGTGTCCACTCCGTTGGCATCCAGGTGCGCCAGCATACGTTCGTAGGCGTCGGTGGTGTCCTTGTCGCCTTTGATCCTCTCCCGAATCTCTGCCTGAGTCGCCTGTTGTCCGAGCCGGTGGGAAATGTTTGCGACATGACACAGCGAGCTGGAGATATGTCCTTCACGGATGTCGGCAGTGAGGTCGCTTGCCTGGCGGCTGCGGATGGCTTTCACGAAATTGGCGTGATGGTTCTGGTAGATGCCCGTGAATGTGCGCAGTATGCGCCCGCTTTGGTCATAGGCCGCGATGGAGCCATCAATGCTGAGCAGCAGAAAGCCATGCTCGCAGTGAATCACGTTGCCAACGGATACGCCCAGCAGCGAGTCCATCGGCTCGCGACCCGCCTTTGCAGGCAGGCCGCGCACTTCAAAGATGAGCGGTGCAGCAGCATAGGCATGGTGAATGAGCTGGGTGTTAGGCGTGGCACCATCATCGAGGTAGCCAACACGTCCGCCGATGCTGAACACATGAGGCGCGAGGTCTTTTTCGCCGAGAAACCACCGCGCAATGTCCATGTGGTGAATGCCCTGGTTACCGAGGTCGCCATTGCCGGTCTCCCAAACCCAATGCCAGTCGTAGTGCAGTTCCTTTCGCATCAAAGGCTGCATCGGCGCAGGCCCAGTCCACAGGTCGTAGTTGATGTGGGCGGGGACGGCTTGCGGGCCGTTGACTTTGCCGATGCTGGGCCGCCGTTTGTAGCAGAGACCACGTGCCAGCGTGATCTTGCCAAGATTTCCCGCGTGAACCCAGGCGACGGCTTCCTGTATGCCACTATGGGAACGACTCTGCGTGCCACTCTGGACAATGCGGCGGTGCTTGCTCGCGGCCTCGATCATTTGCCGGCCTTCCCAGATGTTGTGAGACACGGGCTTCTCGACATAGACATCCTTGCCCGCCTGACATGCCCAGATGGTGATCGGTGCATGCCAATGGTTCGGTGTGGCCGTGGAAATGGCGTCGATTTCGGTGCTCTCGAGCATCTGGCGCACATCCGTGTAGGTTTTGACGGTGTGACCGAGCTCTTTGAGCTTATGAGCCTCGGCATCCAGCACCGTTTGATCCACGTCACAAAGCGCCACGATACGCGCTCCCTCGACCGCCAGAATGTCGGTGATGTGTGAGCGTCCCCGCCCCCTTAGACCCACGACCCCGAAGCGAACATCGTCATTCGCGCCACGGACCTGCGCCCATGAGCGCGGTGACAGTCCGATGCCAGCAGCGGCCATGGCGGAGGTTTTGATGAAAGTGCGGCGGTTGGTTCTGGTCATGTTTGTCATGGTGGGCGCTTTCTACTTTTTGATCATGTCCGCAAACGCTTCCGGTTGCAGGCCCATGCCGCGTTTTACGACTTCGGGATTGGTGGCGAAGAGGTCGGGGAAATCGAGCGGGACTTTGGTGTCCACGAACTGGTCGATGGGGAACTCGGGAACCTTGGCGGGGTCGAGGCGCTGGAAGATCGCGAACTGCGGATCGAGCACGACGGAGTCGGTGGGAGCGACGCGTTTTTTGTATTCGGGCAAGGTCATCCGCGTGTGGCCGAGGATCTTGCCGTCTTCCTTGAAGTTGAGGACCCAGTAGAGCGTGCGTTCGGTTTCAGGGACGCGGAGGAAGTAGCAGTTGTTGCGATCCACGATGGCGTCCTGATTGCCGAAGGACATGAAGTGGATGTTGTTCTTCGCTTTGAAGGCGCTGCTGTCGCAGATGATGTTGCTGCTCAGCGTCGCGGGCGTGCCGAGCTTCACGGCCTCGATCATGTGGCTGATGAAGACGCAGTGCTCGACGCGGAAGCCGGGACAACTGCTCACCTCCATGCCGTCGGAGCCGCGTATCATCACGCAGTTCGACACGAGCACGTCGCTGCTGTCCGCGCCCATGAGCAGGCCGCCGGAGTAGCCCGCGCCGCGTCCATCCCACAGCAGGCGGCGCAGCGTGATGTGGCCGCTTTGATTCACATTGATCACGCGTTGCGAGACGTTGCCCTGGCCGTCCATGCGGAAGTCACGAAAATAGAAACCATCCACCGCGATGTGGCTTTTGCCGTTGATGACGAACGCGGTCTCGATGCGTCTGCCGCTGCCATCGAGGATGACTTTCTCACCTGGGATGCTCTTGAACTGGATCGGGCGTCCTTCAATGCCCGTGGTGCGCACGCGGACTTTTTCAATGTAAGTGCCGCCCGCGACCAACACGGTGTCTCCAGGCAGCGCCTGCGATGCCGCATGAGCGATGGAACGCCAGGCGCTCCCGCGCTCCAGGCCCGAGGCCGCGTCGCTGCCATCGGTGGCGACATAGAGCGTCCGCGGCGCGGGATCGGCAGCCTTCGTCGTGAACGAGATGGCTTCATACTTCGGGTCCACCACTTCGCCGGGGCCTTGATCATCCAGCGGGTAGATGAGCTTGGCCGAGGTGAGCTTGAAGTAATAAGTCGTGCCGGGCTTCAAGCCAGTGAGGCTGAAGCTGCGGAAGGTATCGTCATTGTTGGTGACCTTGTAACTGCCCTGGCTCTCACAGGCGGGAGTCTCGCCCCACGCGATGCCGGACACGGAGCCGCGCGACATCTGCCACTCGATGTTTGCCGTGGTGGCGGTGACGGAGTGCAGCGTCGGTGCCGTCATGCTCAGCGTGTTCGACATGAGATCCTGGTGAATGCCGAGGCTCTTGCCCAAGGCTCCACCAACGGCGAATGCGATGCGATCCGCCACGACAGGAATGCCATCGCGCATCGCAAGGACGGGCTGCAACTCGCGGGCATAGATGTCCTGAGAGGTCTTCTGCGCCTCCGCCAGCGAGATCGGCTTGCCGCCTGCCATCCACGCCTTGCCGGTGTCGGCGTAGCTGTTGTAGTCGCTGTATCGAAGTGCCGAAGTCACTTCTGCGGCACTGCGAAACGCGACCGCCGGGCCTTGCCGGTTGTCATAGACATTGCTGCTCAGCTCAACGCCCGTGCAGCCCTCCAGCAGCACGCCCGCCTGTGCAAAGCGCGTGAACTCGCTGTGAGTGATCGTCAATCCTTCGCATTGGGTCGCGTGCATCGCCTTGTCCTTCGCGAAGAATCGGCAGTTGTTGAAGCGCACCTGCTCACTCGCGCTGACGCTGACGGCGCTGGCGAAGTTCAGCCGCTCAAACTCGATACCGTGAGTGCCCTCCACTTGGATCGCGCCCGGCATCAAGACTCGCGCCGTGCCACGGGCGCGCCAGGAGATTGGCGCTGCGCCCGCCTTGCCACCCTTGATGATGACATCGCCATCATACACGCCCTGCTCAAAGTAAACCGTGTCGCCAGCGCGTAGCTCCTTCGCCGCTCGTGCCAGCGTCTTCCACGCAGCCTTCACCGAGAGGCCATCGGCCGCATCGTCACCATCCGGCTTCACGAAGAAGACATTGGCCTGATACGGGAATGGCCCGCGATCACTCTTGTCAGGCGCGCTGCCGCGCATCGTGGAAGTTGATTGCAGGCGGAAATCGAAGTTGAGGGGGTCGGCGAACTCCTTGTCCCGGTTCACGCGCTCGAAGTTCAATCGAATCGACGTGTCCGTGCCCGCCTTCACATCGTCCAAGTAGATGTTCTTGAAGCCAATGATCGAGCGCACCACCTCCCGATGCGCCGGTAGATGACTCAGCGCCACGCAGTCGCGCACGTCGGAGATTTCACCCATTTTCCCACCCTTGATGCCGAGATCGAGCAAATTGCCCCAGCCCATGGATTTCTCGATGAGACCGTAGCCTTCACCACCATAAAGTCGCACACCCACACCACATTTGTAGGCCACACAGCGACTCAGCGTGTCATTACGGACAGCGACAGCAACCACACCGCCACATTCAAAACCATGTGGCGAGATGTTGCCGTAGGCGACGCAGTCTTCGATCAAATTGCCACCTTCCTTTTCGCTGCGCGTGAGGATGCCGCCGCCATTGAGAAAGGCTGTGCAGTGTCGGATCACGCAATCCTTCGCCTCCTTCAACACGATACCCCAGGTGCCTGACTCCGTGTGCCACGTCTGCATCACCGCCTTCTCAAAACCCCGCGCCGCAATGCCATCCAGCACCACCCGCTTCGGCTGCTCCAGCATCAACCCATGCGCTCCCGCCACGGGAATGCTGTAGCGATGCTGATCCACCGGACGCAGGTCAGTGCTGGAGACGTAGAGTTTCGCCGCTGTCGCATCATAGAAGGAGCTGCCGGGCTGAAACTCCACCTCCGCCCGCGTGGCCTGGGCACCGAGCCGCTTCAGCGTGTCCACTTCATACACCGCCTGCACATCGCCTGTGAAATCCGCCACGAAAGTCTGCCGCGTCCCCGGCACCGCATTGAACACCGGCGCATCCACATCCCCGCGCAGCAACACCGTTCCCCGCATCTCCGCGCGAATGACAGTCACCGCCTCCGCACTGCCGAGCCCCTTTCTCGCGACGGCTTCCGCATACTCGCCGCGCCCGATGCTCAGCGTGTCTCCCGGCTGCAAAGCATCCACGCCCTTTTGAATCGTGAGGAACGCTGCCTCACGACTCGTGCCCGCATTCGAGTCGAGGCCCTGTTTGTTCACGAAGAACTCCGTGGCGTGCAGCGTGGTTGAGAGGAGGATGAGGAGCAGCGTGAGTTTCATAAAGTTCGTGGAAGATGTTTTGAGAAGAGTGCGGCGCTTGGTCGCGGTCATGTTTGTCATGGGGTGCGCGTTCTACTTTCTGAGCATGTCCGCAAACGCTTCCGGCTGCAGGCCGATGCCGCGTTTGATGACTTCGGGATTCGTGGCGAAGAGGTCTTGGAAGTCGAAGGGGCTGGCGAGTGAGTCGATGGGAAACTTGGCGAGCTTGGCGGGATCGAGCTTCTGGATCGCGGGGAACTGCGGATCGGCGATGATGGAACCGGTGGGGCGGACGCGGCGGTCGTAGTCCGCCAGACCCATGCGGGTGTGGCCGAGGTTTTTGCCGCCTTCGGAAAAGTTGAGCACCCAGAAGAGCTGGCGTTCTTCGTCGGGAGCGCGGAGGAAGTAGCAGTTGTTGTGATCCTCGATGCCGTGCTGGGCGCCGTATTGTTGCAGCGGCACTTTGACTTTGGTGGGGATGCTGTCGGCGAAGATGTTGTTCCTCACAGTCGCCACGGTGGCGAGTTTGGTGGTCTGGATGAGGTTGCAGACGAAGACATTGTTCTCGAGGACAAAGCCCGGGCAGGTCGTGACCTCCAGGCCGTCGAATCCACGGGCGATGACGCAGTTTGAAATGCGGAGATTCCCGCTGTTCCACGCACAGACAAAGCCCGGCGCGTAGCCCTTGCCGTATCCATCCCAAAGGCAGCGGCGGATGCTGACATCGGTGCTGTGGCTCACATTCACCACGCGCGACCCGCTGTTGCCGGCGCCTTGCAGGCCGATCTGCCGGAAGTAAATGCCGTCCAGCTCGATGTTCGTTTTGCCGTTGATGACCCAGGCGGCATCCATGCGTCTTTCGTTGCCATCAAAGATGACTTTTTCTCCCGGCATGGACTTGAAGCGGATCGGCAACCCCTTGTCGCCGGAGACGCGCACGCGCACTTTTTCCAAATAGGTGCCGCCGGCGATCAAGACCGTATCTCCGGCGCGGATGCGAGAGGCCGCGTGGCCGACGCTGCGCCACGCCCGGCCGCGCTCCAGGCCGGAGTTCGCGTCATCGCCATCGGTCGCCACGTAGTAGGTGTTCGCGGCGGGTTGCTCGCGCTCGGTGGTGAAGGAGATCGCACCGTATTGCGGATTGATGACCTCGGGCTTACCTTTGCCATCAAACGGATTCGCCGCAGAGATGGCGACGATGCGGAAATAATACGTTTTGCCCGGCTGCAAGCCCGTCAGGCTGAAGCTCCGGTGATTGTCGGTAGTAACGCCGACGTGGAACTTCACACGATTCGCACACTCCGGCGCGTCACCCCAGGCCACTTCGCACGCGGCACCGCGGGTGACGAGCCATTCGATATTCGCCGTCGTAGTGCCCACCGAGTGCAGCACTGGCGCGGTCATCTCCAGCGTGTTCGACATGCGGTCCTGATGAAACCCGATGCTCTGCCCAAGTGCGCCGAACCCCATAAAAGACGCGGGATTGCTCAAGTGAGCCGTGCTTTCTTCGACCGCAAAGGTCGGCTGAATCGCACGCGAGTAGATGTCCTGGGTCTGCTGGACCTGGGCCAGGGACATCACGTCGTCACCGACTTTCCAGGCCTGCGCTGCATCGGTGTAGCTGTGGTAGTCGCTGTATCGCACCGCAGGCGTGCGACCCCGAATCTCGACCGCGGGTGAGTTTCGGTTGTCATAGAGATTGCTGCTGAGATGTGCCTGTTTGCATTCGTCCAGAAGCAGCGCGGCACGGGCAAAACCGGTGAACTCGCAGTGCGTGACCTTGAGCGCTGCGACCTTAATGGCAGAAAGAGCCGCGTTCTTGCTGGTGAAGCGGCAGTTGTGAAAACGCACGCCATCACTCCCGCTCGCGGTGACGGCTCCTGAGAAGTGCAGCCGCTCGAACTCGATGCCGGCGCTGTTCTCAATGTGAAGCCCATCGACAATGACGACCCTGCCCGGACCCCGGGCACGCCATGATACCTTCTCCGCGCCCGCCTCTCCCGCACGGATCGTCGCTCCGCCCTGATAGACGCCTTCTTCAAAATACACCGTGTCACCGTGACGCACGCTCTTCACGGCGCGGGCCAGAGTTTTCCAAGCCGCCGTCACCGAAAGGCCATCGGCTGCGTCATCGCCGGTCGGCTTCACGAAGAACACATTGGCCTGGTAGGGGAACGGTCCGCGATCCTTTCCATCCGGTGCCGCACCGCGCATCGTGGAGGTGGATTGCAGTCTGAAATCGAAGTTCACCGGGTCCGCAAACTCCTGGTCTTGATTCAGGCGTGCGGTCTTGAGGTGGATATTGTCTTTGGTGATCTCTTCGTCCGGCACGTAGATGTTTTGTCCGCCGAGAATCGAGTTCGAGACGTTGAGGACCGGAAAGTATCCGAGCCCCACGGAGTCCTTCGCCGCGCAAGTCTCCGCCTTCCCTGATTTGATGCCGACATCCGGCCCTTCATTGCCCCAACCCAGGCAGCGATCGAGCAAGCCATGTTCTGCCGCGAGCCCATAGATCCGCACGCCGACACCGATGGAGCGATAGCCCACGCAGTTTCGCGCCACGTCATTTTTGCTCTGATAGAGCAGCACGCCCGCACACTCCGAGCTGTTGTGCGGCGAACTGTTTCCATAGCCCGTGCAGCCCTCGACCAGATTGCCCCCTTCGCCCTCACTGGCGATGCAGATGCCCCCGCCATTCAGGAAGGCGGTGCAGTCGCGGATGATGCAGTCGCGGGCACCGAGGAAAATGATGCCCCAATTTCCAAACAAGGTCCGCGAGTCAGCCATCCTGCTGCTCTCGCACCCGCGCACCGCGATGCCCTCCAGCACCACACGCACCGGCTTCTCCAGTTCCAGACCGTGACGCCCAATTACCGGCACGCTGTAACGATGATGCACCGCAGGCCGCAAGTCCGTGCTGGAAACATAGAGCCGCCCCGCTGCCGCATCATAAAAGTAACTGCCCGGTTGAAACTCCACCTCGGATAAGGTCGCGCGCTCACCCATCCGCGACCAGGTATCGACTTCATACACGGCCTGCACATCGCCCTTGAAATCCGCCACGAACGTCTGGCGCAAAGTAGCTTTGGCTTTAGCCGAAGCTCCGTCCTTTTCGGCTAAAGCCGAAGCTACTTTAAACACTGGCGCATCCACATCCCCGCGCAGCAGCACCGTGCCTGGAATCTCCGCGCGGATCACGGTCTGTTTTTCCGCACCGCCTAGCCCCTTCCTCGTGACCGCCTCCACATACTCGCCGCGTCCGATTGTCAGCGTGTCTCCCGGCTGCAAAGCATCCACGCCTTTTTGAATCGTGAGGAACGCCGCCTCACGGCTCGTGCCTGCATTCGAGTCGAGGCCTCGCTTGTTCACGAAAACCTCCGTGGCGTGCAGCGTGGTTGAAAGGAGGATGAGGAGCAGGGTGAGTTTCATGAATGGTGCGATGAATGAATACATCCGCTGGACGCGCTTTTGCGCGGGCTTTGGGTAACCAAAAAGGGAAAGCGATTTACTCTCAGGCTAAAACCCTGTCAGCGGCGGCCGTGCGGATGATCATCGCTTCCGCAGGAGGTCGAGCAGCACGGTGGTCATCGCTTGCACGCCGGTGCGGATGGTGGGCTCGGGCACGGGTTTGAAGAAGGGGGAATGCAGCGAAGGGCGCGGCTTGCCTTCGGCTTGGGCCTTGGCGATGTCCTCAGGCGACTGTGTGCCGAGGCGGAACATGCACAGCGGGACTTTCTCTTTGGTGATGCCAAACTCGGCAAAGTCCTCGCCGCCCATCGTGGGGTCCACGGTGACAAGATTCTCAGCGCCGACGACGGACTCCAGGCTGCGGCGCACTTCGCTGACGAGTTCGGGCGTGTTGTAGAGCGATGCAGTGCTTTCCTCGGTGACGATGACCTCCGGCATCTTAGCCGCAGGCATCCCGGCGGCATCGGCGAGGCTGCGGGTGATGCGTTTGATGGCCGCGATGAGTTGCTCGCGCGTCTCCGTCTTGTAAGAGCGCAGCGTGAGCTGCATGCGCACTTCATCCGGGATGATGTTCGCCTTCGTGCCGCCATGAAAGCTGCCCACGGTGACCACGGCGGGATCCCCCGGCTTCACCTCGCGACTGACGATGCTTTGCAAAGCGACGACGATCTGCGAGGCGAGCAGGATGGGGTCCTTCCCCGTGTGCGGCTGCGCGCCGTGTGCGCCGACGCCGCGCACGACAATCTCCAGCGTGTCCACGTTCGCCGCCGCGTGGCCTTCACGAAGTCCGATGCGCCCATGCGCGAGGTCGGGCTGGCAGTGCAGCGCCACGGCTTTCTCCGGCTTGGGGAAACGATCATACAATCCCGCACGCAGCATCAGTCGCGCACCGATGACGCGCTCCTCCGCCGGTTGGCCGATCATCACGAGAGTGCCGCTCCATTGCTCCCGCAGCCGCCCCATCGCGCGCGCCGTGCCGACGAAGCAGGCCATGTGAATGTCGTGCCCGCAGGCGTGCATCACCGGCACATCGAGCCCCTGGTCATCCTTCACGATCCGGGTGCTCGCATAGGCGGCTCCGGTCTGTTCTTTGACAGGCAAGGCATCGAGGTCCGTGCGCACAAGGATGACGGGGCCAGCGCCATTTTTCAGAATGCCGACCAGACCATGTCCGCCGACCTTCTCCGTGACTTCGAGCCCGGCACCGCGCAGTTCCTTCGCGATGCGTGCCGCAGTCCGCTCCTCTTGCAGCGAGAGTTCAGGATGAGCGTGCAGCTCCTGGTAGAGCGTGACGAGTGAAGTTAGCTCCTCAGTCGCAAGGGCCGCGACATCCGCAGCACTGGCGTGCGCGGCGAGAAGGCAAAGAGCGAGGAGTGCGGAGACTCGGGAGGGTTTCATAGAGTGAGTGAGGAGAAATCTCAAAGGGTGTCGAGACTGAGCCGGGGGGCTCTACCGAGTTGTGGAAGCAGGCTGTGATTGTCCAAGCCGAAGTGACGCTCGCCCTCAGTCATCTCAGGTTGATTCTTTCGCGCTGCGGCGAGCATCTCCGAGACTGCTGCGGCATCGGCGAGACGTGGAAACAAGGGGCCGAGCAGGGTTTTGAGCGCAGGGTCGAGGAGCGCCGCGTCAGTCTGGAAGAGGGCGATGCCGTCCACGCCTTCGTCATAATTTCGGGCGATCCTTTCGAGAAAGGCGTGTGCGTTCGCCGTGACACCTTTGCCGGTGACGGTGTTGGCTCCGCCGTGAATCTTCGCGCCATGAGCACGCGCCAGCTCGACATAGGGCCGGGCGGTGTCGGGATAATCGAAGTCCCAGATCCAGAGCGGATTGAGGGCGATTTCATCCACCCAGCCTTCTTTGAGCCAGGTGCGGAGATCGAGGCCTTCCATCAAATTCAAATCGAGCGTGGCCTCGGGGATGCGAACCATCACGGGCACCTTGCGCTTCGTTTTCTGCTCCAGCTCGCGGAGTTGGGCGCGGAGATCGCGCATGAAGAGATTCACGAAGCCAGCGCGATGCTGCGCCCAGGCGAGAAACTCGGGCGATCCGGCGGCCATCTTGCGTGGATCATCACGGCCTGCCTTTAACCAAGGATCGAGAATTTGCGGATGATAGCGTGCGATGGGCGGCTGTCGGCAGAAGTCGAGACAAAGACCATGCGCACCGATTTGCGCGACCTCCATCAGCACGGCGATGCGTTCGGCGCGATACTCGGGAATGGCAAAGCTGACCTTGGTGCCGTCTATCTGTCCGCCGCGATGCCGCTCCATCCAGTCGGGATGCTCGGCGATGTATTTGGAGCGCAAGCCGCCGCCGAGTGCGTCGCCATAGTGACGGTTCATGCCGAGCCGACCGTAGATGACCATGTCGTTCTTGGCTGCAAAGGCGAGCGCGGCACGCAGCGAGCATTCGTGGCGAAACGAATCGCCGATCACCTTCGTCTCAGGTCGTGTATCGCCCGCATACATCGTCGAGGTGGGCAGTGCGCTTTGATAGTCGAGCGTGCTGCGCCCGAGCGCCCACATCACATGGCGGATGCCGTGATCGAGATGCGCTTGCAGGCAGTCTGCGGAGTCGTGACCGCTCGTTTGCTGTTTCTCATAGAGCCACTGCCAAAGCTCCGCGATGCCCCAGACGGTCTTCTTTTTTGCGTCTGCTGCTGAGGTCGGGATGAGAGTCGCAGCGAGAGCGCCTGCGCTGGAGGTGATGAATTGGCGGCGGTTCATGGTGTCTTGGGTTGAGATTCAGCGCCCTCCATTCCCCATGACCGCCGACGCGGATACACGGAGGTGACGGGCGCGGGGGAAGTTCCAGCCTTTGGGAACGTTGTGGTAGCCGATCCAGAGTTCACCGGGTTCGATCTCGATGACGAACGGGTAAGCGGCACCACCGGGTTTGCCTTTGGCTACGATCATGGAGGGCGTCCAGGTTTTGCCTTCGTCGGCGGAGATCGCTAGGTGCAAGTTGGTGCGCTTTCCCACCAAACGATTCCATACCAGCGCGATGCGGTCATCGGCGAGTCGCGTGAGATGTCCAGGTGCGGAAGTGGCGTCGATGGTGGTCGCCTTGGCCTCGGACCAGGTCTTGCCGCCGTCGGTGGAAAAGGATTCCCAGAAGAACTTGCGCGAGGTGCGGATGAGCATCCATACGCGACCATCTTTTAACTCGATCACGCATGGCTCCAGCGCGCCTTCGTGGTCGCCCGCGCCGCCGATGTCGATGTCGTTGCTGAGGCTCCATGTCTTGCCGCCATCGGTGGACATCGAGGTTTGATTCACGAGTCGGCCGGGGTCGTTCACATA
Organism: Prosthecobacter sp.; assembly: GCA_044361885.1. Classification (GTDB taxonomy): domain Bacteria; phylum Verrucomicrobiota; class Verrucomicrobiia; order Verrucomicrobiales; family Verrucomicrobiaceae; genus Prosthecobacter. Next base: position 22,188 of record JBIKIA010000759.1, read on the forward strand.
GTGCGAATACGGCACGATGAGATGTCCGTCGCGCGTCTCGATGGCTCCGTTGCTCGCGCCGGTGTAGCCTTTGAAAATCATCTGCGGCTCGCTCCAGGTCGCGCCGTTGTCACTGCTCCGCGTGGTCCACATGTCGCTCTGCGTTTCGTCGGTGGGATTCACGCCTTTCCATTTCCACTGCTTGAAGCCGAGGTAGAACACATGGAGCACGCCATCGCGCGTGGTGAGCACGGAGGGATGCGAGGGCTGACAGTCCGGGTGCCGCGCGATCACGCTCTCGGGCGACCACGTTTTGCCGCCGTCCTTATTCACGCGGCCTGCGATCCACGTCGCGCCTGGCTTGCTGTAATAGCCCGTCGGCGTGGAATACACGGCCATCACCGCGCCGTCCTTCATGCATGCGAGTCCGCAGCCAAGCACGGTCGGGTTCGGCGAATCATGCGTGATGTCGGTGCAAAGCGGATGGATCATCACGAAGTCGCCACTGGCTTTCCAGCGCGGACCTTCGGTGATGGCGATGCCGTGAGTTTTCGCCAGCGCGAGGATGCGCTCGCGCAAAAGGCCGGCCTCGATGTGATGGCCGTCATCATTGGGGTGCATTCCATCGGAGAGCAGGGAGTCCACCGTCACGCCGCGTTTCTGTGCCTGCTCGACGAACGCCTGCTGCATATCCAGCAACTCCGCACCTTCCTCCTGCGCGACTCGGCGGGCAGCTTCGCAATACGGCACGAGCGGCGCGTTGAAGCCATCCACGTTCTCGGTCTGGTAAGGCGGCTTGCCATACATCTCCTTCAGCTTCGGCGTCCAGCGCAGCGGATTGGGTGTCATCAGCACCACGCGTGCGTTCTTGGATTTCAATGTCTGAACGAAATGCCGCAGGTTCGCCTCATAGCGCTCCAACGAAACCCTCGGCTCCGTCGCAGGCGGCGTCTTCCACACATCCACCGCGGCGTCATTGATGCCTAACTGAATGATCACGATCTGCGGCTGATGCCTCAGCACGTCCTGCTCGAAACGCTTGCGGGCCATCTCCGTCGTGTTCCCGGGCACACCAGCATTGATGACTCGAACATTGTGCAATTCCTCCTGCAGGACCGAGGCATAGACCTTCGTCGAACCACGCACCGCCGTGGTCGAGGCTCCGAAGGCCACGATGGTGACGGGATCAGTAGCTGGCACATCAGCGGCGTGAAGCAAGGCGAGTGGCGCGAGCAACAGGGCGGTGAGGAGCAGGGTAAGTTTCATGGAATCGAGTAGGGAGAGGGGCCAGCTCATGGTAGAAATCGCAGCGAAAAGAGATCGGCGTCTTTGAGCGCAAAACGCAGCCGGACAATCTGGCCGGACAAGCTGCTGACATCGCCTCCGTGCTTCCAGGTAACCGTGCGCTCGATGGAGTCTCCAAAGATTGGTTCACAATCGGCTAGAGTGTATCCGGGAATCGCCTTGCCCGCAAAATCCTGCAGCTCCGCTTGAATCCCGCCCGCGGCGGATGAGGAAAAGTTCACGACCAGACTCTTTCCGTCGAAGACCAGCGGTTTGGTGACAAGTTCGCCTCCGGCGGCACCAGCCGAGACGGAGACGAAACCGTCCTGGCGAATCGTATAGCGCCGCAATTTCGCTCCCTTTCCGATCCAGTAGTTCTCCGTGGCAAACAGGGAAAATTCGCCCGGCGCGCCTTCGAGGTCGGACTTGGTCTCAATCAAACCCCAGGCAATATACTGTTGACCATAGCTCCACGTGCCGGGCCGTTCGATTCCAGGACGAAGGAATGCGTCGTTCCAGCGCTTGAATTGGACCCCGTCGCGGCTCGCCATGAAGAGGGAGTCCGTCAGCGCAGTCCCATCGCGGGTGCTCCTCGGGTTGGCATTCGCGCGCCACTGGCGGTTTTCCGGATCCGGCAACGCCCGCATCGAGTCGGACCAGCCGCGGTCGAGGTAACGGGTAGGGAATCCGATCAGGATTTGGGGAGCCCGGACATAAGGGAAGACCTTGGAGGTATAAATCTCTTCGCGCGGGGAGCCGGGATATTGGAGGTCGGCCTTGTTCGTCCAATGGATGAAATCCGTCGACACCGCCGTTCGCACCGCTCGCACGCTCTCGCCGTTGATCCGCCAGTAGGCGCGATATTCGCCGCGTGCGGAATCCCAGAATGCGATGTTCTGAGAGTTGAAGCTGCCGTCCGTTATCACGGGCTGATCGCTCATCGCTGTCCAATGGAGGCCGTCGCCGGACTTAATGGCGAGAAGCCCTCGGGGGCGGCTCGACATCACGAGACCCTTGTAGCGGGCCTCGGCGGGAGCGGCCGGATTTCCATCCTTAAAGACCGCCCAGGTTCCGCCATCCCCATCCATGTTGCCGGGAGTCCTGTAATTTCCCGGATTGAACAGGATATTGTTGGCATTGGAACCGTGAAACTCCACCTGACCAAGGTTCGGCTTGTTCCAGTGGATTCCATCGGCGCTTTCGGCGTAGCACTCGAAAATCGGGTGCTCGTGAACGTAGATTTTATTCTTGGTCACGTCCAACTGGCTGCCATGGTAATACATCCGAAAAACTTCCCCGTCCTTGAAGACCGTATGATAGTTGCTCCCGCTGCCCTCCCACGGCTCATTGTGGATCAACGCGATCTCCTTCTGTTCGGGATGATGCAAGCGAAGCGTCGCTTCCCCGGTTAATCGGCCCAACAGATTGTCGTCCACAAAAAGCTCCAGATGGGATCCAATCCGCACGACGGCTGGCGCGTTTCCGGAAGGATTGGATTCCACGGCGGCTACGCCGGGCGGCGATGCTGCAAAAGCGATCAACGCCGCCCACGCGAGCCAGGAAAGGAACTTTACTGCTAGGCATTTGCTTCCGCCCCCCCGCGCGCCGCACCCGCCCCGGAAGCGCATCGGAGCCTGGGAGTGAGGGGGGTGGGGCGAGCGAGGGGCGATTAAAGGATGGGGAACCGGGATCAGGGTGCAAAATCCAACAGATTGCGGTGAATGCGTTCGTTGGGTCGTCGTTTGAAAAAACAGGGTCATGGGATGCGACTGGGGTGTTGGGTTTGGGCGTGCGATTGGTTTAACGTGAATGGACTCACTTGCTATCCGTTGCCTCGCCCCACTGGATGAAAGCCTTCAGCGGCGTGTAGCGCTGCTAGCTGCGCGAGCAGCATCGTGAGGAGGGTGAGGATGTGTTTCACAAGAGCGTGGTGGTTGATTCGACGTGAGTCTGAGTAAGGCGATGGCTGGGTTCAGTGCAGTTCACCGATAGCCAGATTGATCACGCCCATGTGGTAGCGCTGATGCTGGGTGATGCGGTCGGCGTAATAGGCGACGATAATGCGTCCGCCGGTCAGTTCGATGGCGTCGGGGTAGCCGCAATCGCTGTGCTCAAGCGGCACCAACTGCTGTGGTTTCCCCCATGTGCGTCCTCCGTCCGAGGTGGTGCGTGCCTCGATGCCGTAGCTGCCTTGCGCGCGATTGCCATAGGTCAGCAGCACGCGGCCATCGCTAAGTTTCAGGAGATGCGCGGAGGACACGGGCTTGATGTCCAGCGTGGTGACGTGATGCCACGTGAGCGCGTCGTCATCGGAGGCGAAGAGGTCGAGATCCAGCAGGCCAAAGCGCCGACTCGCGGCCAGCCATTTGCCGCCGCCGAGATGCAGGATCGCAGACTCGCAGTGCTTGTCTTTGACGATGGGTGCTATGACTGGCCAGGTCTTGCCGCCATCCTTGCTGCGGGCGGCGTGGATGTTCCCGGTCTTCTCGGCGTTCGCTGCACTTCTGCCGAAGGCGTAAGTGCTTGCCACGAGATCGCCATTGGCCGCCTGGGTGATGTCGCCAAACGGCACCTGCCACGACAGGCCTTCGTCCTTTGGCAACACCGGCCCGCCCTGTTCCCATGTCCTGCCGCCATCACGCGAAATACAGACAACCGTCTGAATGGTGCGGCTCCCGGCATTGCGCTGCGGCGCGACCTTGTCCCAGCCATTGCAGAGCACCACGAGGTCGCCGTTGGCATTCAATCCCGCGGCGTGATTCATCCGATTCGTCTTCGGCTCATGCTGCGTGATGGTGCTGAGCTTCTTCCAAGACAGGCCATCCGCACTGCCCCAGCAATCCACATCGCCCTCGGTGCGACCGTGGTTGGGCTGATTGAAAACGATGGCGACGAGCGAGCCATCGTTGAGCTTCACGAGGTTCGGCCACGCGCAGACATTGTCGATGGCGATGAGCCTGCGCGGGATGTCTGCGGCGAGTGATTGCGCGGATGCTGCGGAAAAAGGCAGGAGCGCCGTGGCGCAGAGGAGCAGTGAGATGAGCTTCATGGGGGTATTCAGGGTCACGTATCGCGTGACAGTGAGGAGGTAATCAGCGTCCCATTATAACCTCGATGAAGTCCGCCAGTGCCTTCGTCGCGGGATCGCCTTCGGTGCCGATGGAGGCGTTGATCTTGGTGTGATTGGTGTCCTTTCCAGCAAAGACCGTGACTGGGACGCTGGCTTCCTTCAAAACAGCTCCGAGTCGCCGGGCTTGGGCGGTGTTGTCGGGATGATCGGCAACATGCACGATTAAAAACGGCGGGATGCCTTTCCCTTTCGCCACATGAGTCACGGCGGAGAAATCGAGGTGCTTGGCGGGATCGTTGCCAAACTTTTCGCGATGCCCAAACTTCGCCTGCGGCTCATGATGCACACGGCGACGTGTCTCTGCGGTCTCAATGATGGCTGGCACGTCGTAGGTGTCTCCATCCACGGGCACGCAACCGATGAGCGAACTGAACGCGACACCTTCAGCTCTCAAATAGCGGTCATCGGTGCAGATCAGCGCGGCAAGCTGCGCCCCTGATGAATGGCCGCCGACCAGAACGCGGCTGGGGTCGCCGCCGTGCTCGGCGATGCGCTGGTGCATCCAGCCAAAGGCTTTGGCGACATCACGAATGAGCGTGCCCATGTCCACGTCGGGCAGCAGGCGGTGATTGATGGAAACGAACACAAAGCCCTTCTTGGTGAACCACGCGGGCTTCTCCTGCACATTCGCCTTGTCACCGGTCTGCCAGCCGCCGCCGTGAATCCAGAACACCACGGGCAGATTCTTGGCATTCGGCGGCGCGTAAATGTCGAGCACATGCCGCGCATGACCGTTCTCGACGTAGGGAATGCTGCGCTTGAAGTCTTGCGCGGCGGTGATGCCACAAATGGAAAGCGCGAGGCTTGTGAAGAGGATGTGTTTCATGGTGTTTGACTGGGTGCGCTGTTTGACTGGGTGATGGTGCTACTTGATGCGTTCGACTTCGATGGTCTGTGCATTCATTTTCGGCGCATCGTGAATGTAGAGCAGCTTCCCGGGGCTGATCTCGCGGATGCTGGTGTAGTTGAAGCCGACCTTGTCGGAGATGACGTGGTGGCTGGCCCAGGTTTTGCCGCCGTCGAGGCTGAACATGAGGCAACTGGCGGGGCGTCCGTAGCTGCAGGCGAGGATGCCATTGCTCATGAGGCAGAGGTCGGGGAGGACTTTGCCGACTTCGAGACGGATGGGTTTGCTCCAAGTCTTGCCGGCGTCGTGGCTAAACATTTGTTTCATCTGCGAATCGCGGTCACCACGGATGACGGCGGTTTGCTCGCTGGCGCTGAGGCGGCAGACGGCTGGCTCGCCGCCGGGGCCGATGGTGGAAAAATAGGTCCACGTTTTGCCCTCATCGACGCTGCGCATGAGGTGGGACATGCGCACGGTGTTGTTGCGGCCATCGGGGAGTTTGACGCCTTTGCGGCTCCACACGACCATGGTCGCGCCGCCGTCGGGATCGTTCCAAATGTGGCGCTCGCAGATGATCTGGTCGCTTTTGGCCTCGTTGGTGAACTCCTTGGGCAAAATGATCTCGTTGTCGATCATCGCAAACGTTGTCGCATCGGCGTTGAGGTGCGCGGTCTTGCCAATGACGCGTCCGTCGGGCAGCGTGCGTGTCCAGCGCGAGACGGCGAGGATTGTTCCATCGGGTCGGCGCAAACACGGCAGCGGCGTGGTGTCGAGTTTGTCGAGGCCGGGGATGGGCAACCACGTTTTGCCTGCATCGGTCGATTTGAGCAGACCGTAGGGTTCGTAGAAAGCATCGGGGCCTTGGGCGACACTCATGAGGAGCAGTCCTTTGCCCATGTCATAGAGATAGGGCCGTGTCTGGCGGATGTCGTCACGCGTGATGTCCCATGCGGGGCTGACGCTGAGTTTGATCGGGTCTGCGGCGGGTGCGGCGGTGGTTTTACGCACGCCGAGCTTCACGCTGGACCAGAGGGCATCGCCCGTGGCGGTCTTCGCGGACGAACCGAACTGGATGAAGGGCTCGGGGGAATCGGCGGGCTTCCAGAAGGCACCCTGGCCTTCCACTTTCTTCACGCCATCGACCCACATCTGCATGTCGGTGCCGTGGATGACGAGGCGGTAGGTGTGGGCCTTGTTCGTCGTGTCCATCGGGATAAAGCGGTAGGTGTGACTTGCGACTTGGTTGGCAAACAAGACGAGTCCTTCCTGATGTTGCCCATCACTCACGAGCAGTGAGATCGGCGCTCCATCGCGCCAAGGCCAGAGTGACGATGCCGTCTTCTTGGCCTGCGAACCGGTGACACTGGCGACCTTCACCGTTGCTTCGACGATGATCTCGTCATCCGCGCCCGGCCGCCACGGTGCGCGGTAATGGGCAAACTCCTTGTCTGCGTCGATGAGTCGAAGGCCATCACCCTCGAGCGTGGCGTTGGCTTTGCCAATGGCGGTCCATGGCGCGGCGGGCAATGACTTGCCGTCGTAGTTGATGAGCCAGGTGATGGCCTCGTCAGCGGCTTGGAGCGCTGCAACCGGAGTCAGCAGCAAGGCGGCGATGAGTGGAAGAATGAGTTTCATGATTGGATTCATTATTTCGGCGATTGAAGCGACTGGATGCCTTGCCCGGCAGACTTGCGCGAGCGGTCGTTGCTGAGCCATTCGAGGGCGTGAGTGAGGTCGGCTTCGGCTTGCTTTGCGTTCTTCGTGATAAGGTGGGCGCGGCCTCGCAGAAGGTAGCCGTCGCCGCGTTTCCAGAAGGGCCACTTGGCGATGTCTTCGTTGGCGAATTGCTCGACGACTTGCGGTGCCTTGGCCTGTGCGAGGAGGGTTTGCATCTGTGCGGTCTTTTGCACGGCGGGGATTGGGATGCGCGCGACGATCGACTCGGCTTGGGCGAAGTCTTTGAGCGCAGCGGCTGAGGCAGCGGCCTGTTCGAGTGCGACGGACTTTTGAAAGTCGGTGGGCTTGCCTTCGGCCAAGGCGAGATAGGCAGGGAGAGACTCGGCGGGTTGGCGGAGTTTCGCGGCTTGGCGCAGCGCGATGACGAAATCGGTGACGGTCGGGTCGGCATCGAACTGATGCGAGCGGCCGTCGTAAAAATGGGCGAACTTCATCGTCTCGTGGAAGGTGTTGGTGCCGGTGGGCGAGAGGGCGCTGACTTCGGTGCCGTCTTCGCGGATGCGCTGGCGGCAGAGATTGATGTGCCACGGCAGGCTCTGCGTGGGCTTGCGGCCGATGACTTGATGCAGCGGATCGTTTTCATCCTGCGTGACGGGGATGCGGATCTCGATGATCCAATGGTCATCGTCGATGTGCGTGGCGACTTCCGCCTTCGCATCCCAGCCGAACCACTGGCCTCTCGGCACGCCGCGATCGAGATCGACGACGGCACCGGAAGGACTGATTGCGATAGAGTAGTAGGAGTGCGTTTCGGTGGCGATTTCGATCTCCACGGCGTCGCCATACCACAGCGCTTGGTCCCCGTCTTTCGTGGCGGCGATGTTCGGCTTCTCGCCAGGGTGTTCATCGCAGCGGATGGCAAAGCAGAGGCTGTTGCCCTGCCATCCGGCTTTGTAGCTCGTGCCGAAGATGGGCTGGCGACCGGTCTGCAATTCGCGGAACTTGCCCGTGGCAGCCGCGGGGCACTTTTGCCAATACGCGTCGTCGAGCTTGCCATCGATGACGATGCCCGTTGCATCGCCGACGAGTCGCACGACCGGCACAGGGCCGCGCTTTTGACCGAGCTGGATGGACTTCATGCGGATGCCTTTGAGGAAGTCGTCGATGAGGGCGATGCGCTTGCCGTAGATACTCGCAGCATCGGCTTTCGACTGCGCTTTGGCGAACAGGTCGAGCGCGGTGTCGGCCTTGGCTTTGTCTTCATCCATCGCGGCCCAATTCGCCTCGCAGTAGGTGAAGAAGGCGAGCATCTCCTGCTCGGCGGGGCCGTAAAATAGGCGGCAATACTCGCGGAATATCGCATCCACATCCGCGTCCTTGCCGCCCCAATACATGCGCGCGGTGAAATAGACGAGGAAGTGATTGAAGCCGATGCCGACCTTGTCGAAATCCTGCCGCACGGTGAGCCAAATATCCTCGCCCAGGGCCTTGCCTTTGATGGCGTTCACACCGCTGCCAATCGCATGCGGCGCGAAGGCGGGCAGATACCAACCGCGATCCGTGAAGGGATAGTTCTCGAAGTTGATGATCGGATTGTCGGTCTTCTTCATCCACGCGGCGCGCAAAGCCTCGGGTGCAGCCTCTCCTTCGACGACGTGCTTCCCTTTATTCATCGGTCTGCGTCCGCCGACGATTCCGACAAGCACGTTGGGCTCAAGTTTGTCGATCCTCAGCGGCGGCAGCGCGTAGCTGCCATAAGCGCAGTTCATGACCTTCGCGTGGGGATGCGTCTTTCCTACTTCCTTCGCCACGCGATTGACGAAGTCCCACACGTAATCCGAGAGCAGCCCGCGCTCGTTCCGCTCGGGCGAGTCCTTGCCTTTGCATTTCTCGCACTGGCAGATCGAGGTGTAGCCATCGGGCGGCATGATGGAGACGCTCTCGAATTTATAGGTGTCGAGCTGCGCCCGCGCATAGCGCACCGTCTCCCGGAAGAGTTCCTCGTTCGAGTAGCAGAGCTGGTTCTTGTCGTAGCCGGGCTTGTAGCCGCGCTTGCCGCCGTAGAGCGCGAACCACTCTGGATGCGCGGCGAAAGTCGCATCGTTTTGCGTCATCGTCGCCATGCCATGAGCGATTTGCAGCTTCTCGCTGTTGCGTGTGCCGAGGCGCATGGCCCACTTCGAGGTGTCAGGTCCAGCCGTGGCGAAGCGAATATTGAACTGCCGCAGCGCGAAGTCCGGACGCACGGTTTCATCGAGCCTCGGCAACGCGATCGTCTTCATCGTAGGCATCACCTCGCCCAGTTCGCCGGGCAGATACCAGCGCGCTCCGAGCTTATGCAAAAAGCCGCACACCGCATTGAAGCTCCCACGTTCATCGAGCCCCCAGACATCGAGCGTTTCAGGCTTCGCCGTGACTGCACCTTCCGGCTTGCCGATGTCACCCGGCAGTTTGATCCGATACTTATACACGCCCCGGCCTGGCATGCCCCAATTCGAGTGCGTGAGAGCCTCCCACTCCGCCTGCGCACGCGTGATGTCCCCATTGCCCTGCGCAAATGGAGCGATGGGCGTGAAGTCGCTGTCATCGCCGATGAGCACCATCCAATCCGCACCCGTCGCGATGCGATAAGCCCCATGCTGAAGACCCTCGGCTTTGATGGGCGACTGAGCACTGGCCCCGACGAAGATCTTCACCGCTTTGCCGGTCGGCTGCGTCACGATGGGCAACCGTGCGCCGCTGATTTTCTGAATCTGATCCTGCAACTCCTGCGCCGCGAGTCGTGTGGAGCGCTGAGGCTTGTCACTGATGACAATTTCAGCGCGCGGCTGGCCGTCTTCGACGAGGAAGGTGTCGGCAGCGTGGAGCGTGGCGAGTGGAGACAGCAACAGGGCGGTGAGGAGTGTGTGTTTCATGGAATCGAGTAGGGAGAGGCTTTGGGCGCGTTACTTCAAGCCGCGCATTGGACGCATCGGTGGCAGCGCAATCATCTTTGTTTCATCAGCCGCCTCGCGCGCCCGCAGCACGATCTCGGTGCTGCGGAAACAATCATCCGCCGTGATGCGCGGCACCGCGCCGCCGCGCAGGAACTTCACGAACTCGACAAACAAGTTCTCCGTCTCGCCAAAGGGAATGCGCTCCGTCTTGTCGCCCGTGATGAGCGAGATCGTCTCGTCGCCTTCATTCACCTCGACGACGCCTTTCGTGCCGACCACACGCAAACGGTCATCGCTATGGCTCGCCGCTTTCGCAGGCCGCAGATAGTCAATCCGCGCCGTGACCGATGCGCCATTCGACAACTCCCCGAGCACCGACGCATGGCATTCCGTTTCGCCCATCTCGGGCCGTCCACTTTTGCCATGAATCGCCGCGAGGTGAATGAAATCGAGCCCCGTGACCCAGCGGATCGTGTCCAGCGAGTGAATGCCGATGTAGGGAATCGTGCCGCCAAGTCGCGCCCTGCTTCCGAACCACTCCGCCCGCTCGCCCCACTTGTAAGACTTCTGCGTCGTCACCTGACACACCTCGCCGATGTCGCCGCGCTGGATGATCTCGCGCACCAGCGCATTTTTCGGCTGATGCCGCAGTTCCAGCAGCATCGTGAGCTTCGACTTCGACTTCGCGAACGCCGTGCGCAGCCGCTCCAGATCCGCCAACGTCGTCACCAGCGGCTTCTCCGAAACGATATGCACCCCACGCTCCATCAGCGCCAGCAACTGCTCGACGCGCCCGCCGCTTTCCCCCGCCACGCAGCATACGTCCATCATCGTGTGCTGCACAAGATGCCGCCACTGCTCGTAAGTCTGCGCCTTCGCCAACAACGCGTCCTTCTTTACCAACGAAGCCATCAACGCCGCATCCTCCTCCGCCACCGCTACGACTTCGACATCGCCCAGCAACTTCGCCCCCGCCACCACTGTGCCGACATGTCCTTTGAGTCCGATGAAGGCGAGTTTCATGCGTGAGTCGCTGAGTCTATGGGGATGAATGACACGCTTCTATGGCTTGGTTGGTTTGGCAGCATCCAGCCGCGCCTTCTCCTCCGCCTCGCGTTTCTGCACGTCCTTGGGATGCTTTGAAAAAGACTCGAACACATCGCCGACGACGCGATCCGCGAGCGCACCGAGTTGTTTCAAGATGATCGGCTCAGCCTCTGGCGACAGCACGGAGCGATTCGGTTCGTAGCCGCCGACCTTGTGCGCATCAGCAGT
>JBIKIA010000546.1:0-3704 GCA_044361885.1 Prosthecobacter sp.
AAGAAAGAGGAAATCAAGAATGACCCTGCGCGAACTCATCACCCATTTTGACAAACCCGTGACCAGCGGAAGCCTGGACACGAATATCGGCATGCTCGCCTACGATTCGCGCAAGGTCGCGCCAGGCACCGCCTTTGTCGCCCTGCGAGGTAACAAGTCAGATGGACACGATTTCATTCCCAAGGCTATCGAATCAGGTGCCTCCGCCATCATCGCAGAGCAGGCACCACCGAATGACTGCAAGATCCCATGGGTGCATGTGAAGCAGACGCGCATTGCTCTCGCTCAAGGCGCGGCGGCTTTACAGAACTTCCCGGCAGCAAAGATCGCCATTGTCGGTGTCACCGGCACGAATGGAAAGACCACCACGGCCTACCTCATGCATCATCTGCTCAATCAGGGGCAGAAGCTCTGCGGACTGCTCGGCACCGTGATCTATGACATCGGTGGCAAGCTCGTACCTGCCACACACACCACGCCGGAGTCTTTGGAAATCCAGGTGTTGCTAGCGCAGATGCGTGACAACGGCTGTAAAGCTTGCGCCATGGAAGTCAGCTCTCACGCGCTCGATCAGGAGCGCACGCATGGCCTGCCTTTCGCCGCGGGTGTCTTCACCAATCTCACGCAGGATCATCTCGATTATCACGGCACGATGGAGGCCTACTATGCCGCCAAGGTTCGTCTGTTTGAAACCATCGCCTCACAGCCGAAGGGGCAGATGGTCATCAACCTCGACGATGCCTGGGGTCGCAAGCTAATCACGCGTTACGAAAGCACAGGCCGCGTTACGAAGTTCGGCTTTGGTGTCGGTGCTGACTACCGTGCCGTGAATCCTCGTTATGACATGACCGGCTCCACCTTCGAGCTTGAGGTGAAGGGCCGTTCATTCCTTGTGCGTCTGCCACTTATTGGTGACTTTAACATTTACAACGCCCTCGGTGCTCTCGCTGCGGCTCACGCGGTCGGTCTGAACCTGCGTGAAACCATCTCGCATCTTAAAAATTCCCCGCAGGTGCCGGGGCGTCTCGAACGTGTGACGGGTGACACCAGCCGCTTCCAGGTTTTCGTGGACTATGCTCACACGCCGGACGCGCTTGTGAACGTGCTCAAAACCCTCCGCTCACTTCGCCCGCGCCGAATCATCACCGTGTTTGGCTGTGGTGGTGATCGAGACCGCTCGAAGCGTCCGAAGATGGCCGCTGCGGCTGAGTCGGGCAGCGACATCTGCATTGTCACCAGTGATAATCCACGCAGTGAAATCCCCGAGTCCATCATCGCCGATGCCGTGAAAGGATTCACTCGTCCGAAGAGTCACGCCAGCATCGTGGATCGTCGTGAAGCCATCAAAGCCGCGCTCGAAAATGCACGGGATGGCGACATCATTCTCGTCGCCGGCAAGGGACACGAAACTCACCAGGAAGTGCAGGGAGTGAAGCATGACTTCGATGACCGTCGCGTCGTCCGCCAGCTTCTCATCCGCATCAGCGGTGATCGCGATGCCGAGCGCGCAGAGCGTGAAGCTGAAAAAGAAGCCGAGCGTCTCGCCCGCGAAGGTGGAGACATAATGTCGCATGATCCCATGCGCCGTCCGCGTGGTGACGATGATCGTTCCGGACCACCACCACGCCCAACCGATGGGAGGCGCCCTCCACCTCGCCGATGAAAAGCATCGACCTCCAGACTCTCGCCCGTTTCGCTGACGGATCGCTGTCCGCTCCTGGTGATGTGCTTGTAACCCGTGTGATCACAGATTCGCGCAAGGTTATGTCTGGAGACGTGTTCGTTGCTCTGAAGGGCGATAAATTTGATGCGCATGATTTCCTGCCGCAGGTCATCGCTGCTGGAGCCGCTGCCGTTCTCGTCGAACAGGGCAGGGGAATCGTATCTGAAACCTGTGCCATGATCGAGGTTGGTGACACACTGCTCAGCCTGCAAAACATGGCGCGCGGTTATCGTGCCTGGCACCAGCCTGTGATCATTGGTCTGACTGGCAGCAATGGCAAAACCTCGACCAAGGATCTCACGGCCATCATCATGGCTGCCAAACTCCAAACCCGCGCCACGTTTGGAAATCTGAACAACCACATCGGTGTGCCTCTCACCCTGCTCAGCTTTGAGGATGGTGATGAATGCGGAGTCGTGGAGATGGGCATGAATCATGCAGGCGAGATCAAAGTGCTCGTCGATATCGCTCTTCCAGATGCAGCTATCGTCACCAATGTTGGCATGGCCCACATTGAGCACCTTGGTTCCCAGGACGCCATCGGCTGGGAAAAGGGAACGCTGCCAGCGAACGTGCATGGCGAAGGGGTCGTTGTACTGAACGCGAACGATCCCTTTACCGATCTCATCGCCCGTCATTGTCAGGCCACCGTTTTTCGTGCAGGCACGAATGCTGGTGATGTGCGTGCCTTTGATCTGCGTTCGAATGCAGAAGGCACAGCCTTCAAACTCGACTTCGCTGGCGAAGTTGTGGAGACCTTCCTGCCCATCATTGGCGATCACATGGTAGGCAATGCCGCGCTCGCCGCCTGCATGGGATGGGCGCAGGGTGTCTCCCCGGCAGATATCGCCGAAGCATTGCGCAACGCCAAGCTCACCGGCGGACGCATGGAGACGAAATCAGTAAAGGGCATTCACTTCATCGACGACTCCTACAACGCGAATCCCGACTCAATGAAGGCAGGGCTCTCAGCGCTTGCTGCTTTGCAGAACTCTGGCCGCAAGATCGCCGTGCTCGGACGCATGGGAGAACTGGGCGTTCACGCGGTCGAAGGACATCGTGATGTGGGCAAACATGCTGCTGCCGTGGCTCTCGATGCCGTTTTCACCTTGGGTGACGAAGCGGCGTTGATCAGTGATGCCGCCAAAGCTGCTGGACTCGCTGAGACGCAGAACTTTGCCTCGCACGAGGCCTGTGCCGCCCACTTGAAATCAATCCTCCAACCCGGAGATGCCGTGCTGCTTAAGGGCAGCCGCTCCACGAGTATGGAGAAGGTCCTCTCCCATTTTTAGAACACATGATTTACTGGCTCTACGAACTCAGAAACTGGCTCGAAGCCGCTGATTGGATCAGCGACGATTCGTTCATCTACAAGCTGCTGAACATTTTCAAATACCACACCTTCCGCGCCGGTGGTGCGGCCATCACGGCTTTCGCCCTTTCCCTCTTTTATGGAAACTGGGTCATTCGTAAACTGATCTCGCTGAAGCTTGGACAACCCATCCGTACCGCCGAGGAAGTGGGCAAACTTTTTGAGCTTCAGGGCAAGAAGGTTGGTACTCCGACCATGGGTGGTGTGCTGATTCTGAGCACCATCCTTGTCTCCACCCTTCTATGGGCAAAGTGGGACAATATTCTGGTCTGGATCATATTGTTCTGCACCTTTGGGCTGGGCGCTCTCGGGTTTTACGATGACTATCTGAAGGTCAGCAAGAAGAACTCAAAAGGGGCCAGTGCCAGGGTGAAGCTTGTCTGGCAGACTGGAGTGGCGGTCATCACCGCCCTGGCCTTCTGCTACCTTGTACCAACGGATGCAACACTTGATGCCGCGAGCAAGACGGGTGGATCAGCCTTTGTTCAGTGGGGAGGGGACTCCACACTTCGAGCGCTGTTCCTGCCTTTTTATAAGGGGGCGGTTATCGCTGACATGAGCCTTGTGGCGGTCGCTTTTTTCACACTGATCATCGTGGGAGCTTCAAAC
>JBIKIA010000547.1:0-3698 GCA_044361885.1 Prosthecobacter sp.
GTATCACAATCCCGGATTCTGGCGCGAGGGTGAAGTTCGGCTGAACCATCTGCATGGCGATCAATACGCCTTTCTCCTCTACAAACTCGGGCATGAGGCGAGCAAGGAAGGTCCGACTCATCGTGAGTTGATGGACAAGTCCTACCTCTTGAACAAGGCGCTGCATGGACTGGACCTCTACCCGCAGGTGCAACTGCCACAAGCCTGCTGGCTCGCCCATCCCGTCGGCAGCGTCATCGGCAGAGCCACCTACCAAGGCCCATTGGTCATCATGCAGGGCTGCACCATCGGCAATCGCGCCGCTCGTTATCCAGTGATTGGCAGTCATGTGGTCTTGTGTTCACAAACCACGCTCATCGGAGACTGTGAGATTGGCGACAATGTCTGCATCGGTGCCGGCAGTCTGTTGGTGAATGAAAAAGTTCCCTCGAACTGCACCGTCGTCGGACGTACGCCCAATCTCCGCATCATCCCACGTCGCCCGATCATTCTAGACACCGTGTTCCGTTCCGCCTGAGCCTCATGCCACTGACCCTCTTCATCACCGGAGCCCTCGCCCCCAAGGCCATGGAGCGCCAGTTGGCCCAAGAAAAAGGCGACATGGTGGTGCTTGAGTATGACACGCTGCTGGATCGTTCGCGCCACACCCAAGTGCGTGAGTGGCTGAAGACAGCGGACTTTGTTTGCTATCAAGAGATCGAGGCCATGCGTGCACAGGTGGCTCAGCTCATGTCCCACTTCCTGAAGCATCGCTCTGAGCTCGGTGATGTTCCGGGAGACTCCGCCATGAGGCGTGCCGCACTGCAGGGCTCCTTTCAGGACTCATGCTTCACCTACATTCTGAACTCCAAAGTGCGCGACTGCCTTTGGGAACGCTTTGCTTTTGATCGCATCGTTCTCACACCGGGCAGTGGAGTGAACTTCGAGTTCTGGCGCGGTGTCGCTGCAACAGGCGGGCTGGAGTTGGTCGTGCTTGAACCCGAATGGCACGGACGCAGTCTGGCGCGGCGGTTTGAGCGATGGCGCTACAAACGGATCAACAAAGCCAGAGCTGCGCAAGCCTCCGCCATTCAACCGCAAGCACCTCGCCCTGTCGATGGATTGCCGCTCGCCGTCTGTGTCAGTCGACGCATGACCCACTTGCTTCAGTTGGAGACGCAGGCACCTAGCTTCCGCATCATCTCGACATCATTGGCTGATTTGGGAACGCCAGATGCAGCCGTGCTGGCACACGAGAAAGAGAGATTCAGCACTTGGTGGAAGGCATGGAAGCAAACCGTGTTGTCACCTGCCTGCATCGAGGGTGCCGAGCCATCACTGGCACCGTTTCAAGGTGTGTTCGAGCGCATGGGAATCCACTACACCGAGCAGGTGTATCCGCGCTGGGCTGCCTTGAAAAGGAATGCGATGACCTGGCTCGAAAGGCATCGACCTGCCCTGGTCATTGCTGACATGCAGATCAACGAGGAAGAGGTCATCTGGTGTCTGGCCGCCTCTGAGATGGGCATTCCCGTGGCGGCCTACACCTACGACTGTCTGGTGGACCCGCTCATCACCTACTGCCCGGACTTCCTTCTGATCGACGGAGCACGAGGCATGTCGCGCGTTCTCCGAGCTGGCTATCCTACCGACCGGTTGATCGACGTGCGCTGCCATCGCATCCCCGTCACACCACCGCGCACAGAGACTGAAATCGAAGCCTTCTTCACGAGTCGCCGCCCCTTTGCACTCTGTGCGGACACCATGTCGATGATCAATGATCCGCAGGCCAGCCTGCGTCTTTATCAAACACTCGTCGCCGCAGCACGCAGACTTCCGGGCATCGACTTCGCGGTGAAGTATCATCCTTTGCGCACACCAAAATCCGAAGAACGAAGCTTTCTCGGCATGGATGAAACCGAGGTGCAGATCAAGACGCGCTTCATTCGCTCACTGCGACCGCCCGCCAACTTCCACATCCTTCCTCCAGAAGCCTCCATGGAGGAATGTTTGAAGAAAACGTCCATCCTGATCAACACGATCTCGCTCACAGGACAGGAGGCGTTTCACATGGGCATACCGGTCATCTTCATGTCGAGGCACGAGCCTGACTCCATCATCTTCCCCAACATGGAAGCCTGGATGAAGCCGCTCTATGTGGACACGGCGGATGAACTCGTGACGGCCATGAGCCGACTGGTCGAGTCGCGCGAGTTTCGCCATGCCCAGATCGCCCAGCAGCATCATTATCAGCAGCAGTATTACTGGGCTTCCCAGGTCACGCTGCCGGACGGAATCAACGAAGCGGCCAGACGCGCGAAGCAGATGCCTTTGTATCCGCCATGAATCCTACCAGCAACGATTCCATTCCTGCACAACAGGGCCGCTTCGCCATTGTGAGTGACAAGCAGCTCGGTGATGTCACGCTGCTGGAACCCACGACCCGCCTGCTGGCGGCACGCTCGGGGCAACCCACCGCCCTGTTCGTCAATGAAGCCTTCCGACCTCTCGTCGAACTCATGCCTGATGCGACCTGGGGACCGGATTTGAAAGAGCGCTTTGGATGCCTGTGGGCGACTTCATGGAGCTCACGCCTAGTCATGCGTGGCTGGAAAGTGCGCGCTCGACTGAGGTGCCTGCTGGTTAACCAAGAACGCCATGTTCGCTGGTGGTATCGGCTTCTCTACAGCCAGGTGCAGATCACTTCGATCCGGGATGAATACTGGTCGCACTACTTCTGGCGTGCCCTCGGTGGCGAGCCGGAAGCTTTTCGCAGCCCGCAGTTGCTTCAACCTCCTGAATCCTGGCGACATCCCGAACTTCCCGAAGGACCGTTTATCCTCATCAATCCTACCGCAGCCTGGCCTACCAAATACTGGCAGCCAGAATCCTGGGTGCAGTTGATGCAGGCTGAGTCAGCCATCAAAAGCCTGCCATGGGTCATGACAGGCGGTGGATCACCCGTCGAGCGCGAGCACTGCGCAGCCATTGCCTCCGCAGCGTCCTCAGGTCTCGTTGATCTCGCGGGGAAGACCTCGCTGAAGCAGTATCTCCATGCCCTGAGCCGTGCCAGACTCGTTCTATGTGTGGATGGCGCTGCATCCCATCTTGCCCAGGCTTTTGGTGTGCCTGCGATCACCCTCTTCGGGCCGGTCTATCCTGCCAAGTGGCATTGGCCGACTCCAAAACATCGTTCGCTGAGCGCCTTTTTCCTCTCCGAGGCGAGGCCGCTGCTGACCTCTACAATCACGCCTGAAATAGTGGTTTCTGAAGTGAACAACCTGCTGCGGGAGTTCCCTGAAATCATTTAGCCCTGAAGGAAGTCACCAAGCGGTCCAGCCGCCATCGACGACTAGGTTATGCCCCGTGACATAGGCGGAAAGATCACTCGCCAGGAATGCTGCCGCGCCTTTGAAGTCCTCCTCGCGCCCCATTCGTCTCATCGGTGTGCGTCGCTCATAGCGCTCCACAAACGTATCGCTCTGCCCACGGGCAATGCCGCCTGGAGTCAGCGCGTTGACGCGCACACGCGGGGCGAGCAGGGCGGAGAAATGTCGAGTGAGCTGATTGAGCGCACCTTTGACAGCACAATACGCCGAAGGTGTCTGCATGGAGGTGCCTTCGTAAAGAGAGCTGTCCGGTGCTACGAGGCCATAAATGGACGAGACAAAAATGATGGAGCCATGACCCGAGGCTTCCAAGTAGGGGCGAGACTCCTG
>JBIKIA010000088.1:0-12224 GCA_044361885.1 Prosthecobacter sp.
AGATTTGCCAGGGTGGAGCTGGCATAGTTCCCAGGAATCGTGCGGTGCCAGGTGATCGTGGCGGAGATCGTGCCCCACTGGCCAGGCAGCAGCTTGAAAAAGTAGCGCCTTGGGTTGGCGATGCTGCTCGTCGCCCTGTCCCAGCCACGCAAAGACCGATAAACGCTGCTGCTCTCAGCCTGGCGGCCTGCGGCTAGGATGTGGTAGGCATTCAGCACGTTCAGTTCCCCGGCGCCATGGACTTCATCATAGGGGCGGCTTGTCCCCGTGCGCTTCCAGCCGAGCAGGTTTTGCTTCGAGGCACCGCTGAGCAGGATGGCCTTCAGCACGCGGGGATCATCGGCCTCCGGGAAGCCGGGGCGGATAGCATCGAGAAGCAAGGTCGCCACCGAGGCCACCGCAGGCGAGGCAAGGCTGGTGTAGGCCTCCTCCACCACGATGTCCGGTTTCATGCGCCCGAGGCCATCGAGATTGCTATGCGTATGCGGATGGTTGCCATTGCGCAGACCGGGGGTGATGCCGTGGTAGGCGTTCGCCAGCCACTTTACCATGGCACCGCCATTGTTCAGCGGCGTCGTGGCCACGACGAGATCTCGGTTCACCATGAAATCGAAGCGGCGGAGGAACTCCGTGTTCACCCCGTCGTCGGCATTTTCCCCGACCCAGCTGTGATTTTGCACACTGCCAGGGAAACTGCGGATCGGCGCTCCATAATAGATCTCCCCAGCGAACTCGTCCGCCCACCAGGCGTGCAGTTCAGTCACCCCAGGAGCCACGCTTTGCAGGCTGCCGCAAAAGTAACCCGCCACGGATGCTGCGTGCCCGGATGCATTGCTGGCACCTGACCAAGGCGTGATCGTCTTTCCCAGAAACACCCCATCACCCGCAAAGGGCGCCGTCCCTGCCGTGGCCTGCGGCAAATATAAGGGCGGTTCCGTGGCTGGTGCCAGACTGGCCTCCGACATCATGACCGGAATGCCCGCACCTGTCGGCAAACTCGCGCCCAGCTCCGCCTGAAGCCGGGGAAACTCCGCCCAATCACGCCAGTCCGCCCGCGCAGCCAGGGCTGCGAGGAGAACAAAGCAGGTGAGAAGTGCGGTGAATTTCATGTCTCGGCTCAAGAGTGCCGGACACAGACGATGATGCCAAGCCTAGCGTTCAGACTCAGACCAGCATGAGCGCCGGGCTCTCCAGCAGCTTGCGCATCTCGGCCAGGAAGGTGGCGGCGACGGCACCATCAACGACGCGATGATCTCCGCTGAGGCCGATCCACATGCGCTGTCCGGCTACGACGGCACCTTTGTCATTCACCACGGGCACCTTGCGGATGCTGCCGATGGAGAGGATGGCGGCCTGCGGCGGATTGATGATGGCGGAGAACTGATCAATGCCGAAGGCACCGAGGTTCGAGACGGTGATGGTGCCACCGGCGAAGTCATCGGGGCTGAGCTTCTTGTTCTTGGCTTTCGTAGCGAGGTCTTTCACGGCGGCGCTGATCTCGGCGAGCGTCTTTTTCTCCGCCTGCTTGATGACCGGAGTGACGAGACCGTCGTCGATGGCGATGGCGACGCTGAGGCCTACGGATTTGTATTTCACGATGGCGTCACCATCCCAGGCGGCATTGATCGCAGGCTGGGCCTGGGCGGCGCGGATGACGGACTTCAGGATGAAGTCGTTCACAGTGTACTTCACGCCGCCGGTCTTTTCAGCGCTGGCATTGAGATGCGCGCGGAAGTCCATGAGCGGGGCAGAGTCGATCTCTATCTGGAGGTAGAAGTGTGGGATCTGCGTTTTCGAGGCCAAGAGGCGCTCGGCGATAATGTTCCGCATGGTGCTGGTGGGCACGCGCTCGTCTTCAGGGCCGTAGATCGGGCGGATGGCAGGAGTGGCGGGACCACGAGCGGCGCTGCCACCACCGACCGGGGCGCTTTCCACATCCGCGCGGACGATACGACCGCCAGGGCCGGTGCCGACGACGGAGACGAGGTCCACCCCACGCTCAGTGGCGATCTTGCGGGCCAGCGGGCTGGCTTTCACTCGGACATCACTGGCAGCGACTGCGCGGCGGGTGGGCTGCGGAGCGGTGGGCAGGCGAGGGCCGGGAGCAGAGACTTTCTTGGCGGTTCCCGCGGCAGGTTTTTCCTCTTTCGGGGCTGGCACTGAGGCAGCCTTGGCCTTGGCGATGATTTCATCAAGGTTGGCCGGAGCCTCTTCACCTTCTTCCAGCACGACGGCCAGCGGGCTGCCTAGCGGAACTTTCACGCCGGTGGCGGCGATGATCTTGAGGATCTTACCCTCAAACGGGCTCGCGTATTCCATCGTTGCCTTGTCCGTCTCGACATCGGCGATGGGTGTGCCCACTTCCACGGAGTCCCCTTCTTTGACGGTCCATTTGGCAAGCGTGCCCTCGGTCATGGTGTCGCTGAGCTTGGGCATTTCGATGATCTTCGGCATGGCGTGGATGGGGTAAATCGGGTTCGGGGAGAGTGAAAGAGGCCGAGACTAGACGAATCCATCGCCGGACTCAAATACCCGTGGCGGGAAATTTCACCGACCCGAAGAAAGGGGGCCGCGGCTTTCTTCCATGCCAAAAAAGCGAATCAGCACGCTCCACGCCACAATCTGCGTGCTTTTGTGCCGTCGGAGGAAGCAAAAGAAAGGTTGCCTAGTGCCTGCCGTACTTGGTAGCCTCGCATTCCTCCTCGTCATATATCGTGCCTGCGGAGCCCGCGTCCCCCAGACTTCCTTACTGCCATGAACACAAACCAAACCACCCGCCGCACCTTCCTGCGCGGCACCGTCGCCGGCGCTGCCGGTCTCGCCACCCTGCCCTCTTGGGCAGCCCCCATCGGAGCCAATGAAGACGTCCGCGTCGCTGTCATTGGTTTCAAATCCCGTGGCTCAGGCCACATCAGCAGCCTGCTGAAGATCAAAGGCGTGCGTCTTGTGGCGCTCTGCGATGTCGATAGCTCCGTGCTCGAAAAGCATGTCGCCGATCTCGACAAAAAAGGTATCAAGGTGAAGGCCTACAAGGACTTCCGCGAGTGCTGTGCTGATCCAGACATCGACGCCATCACTATCGCCACGCCGAACCACACGCACACTCTCATCGGCATGACCGCCATCGCCAATGGCAAGCACGTGTATGTCGAAAAACCCGTCTCCCACAACATCTGGGAAGGCCGTCAGCTCGTCAACGCCTCCCTCGTCGCCGCGAAAAAAGGCCTCGTCGTCCAGCACGGCATGCAGCGCCGCTCCGACCTCGGTTGGGCCGCCGCCATGGAGTATGTGAAGAGTGGCAAGATCGGTAAAGTCACCCTCAGCCGTGGCATCAACTACAAAGCCCGCAAGAGCATCGGCAAGCTCGCCGCCCCCATCTCCCCAGATGCAGACGGCATGCTGAAGCCCGGCACCGTCATGGACGCCAGCGGCAAAGGTCTCGCAGGCACGATCGACTACAAACTCTGGAGCGGTCCTCGCGGCATCATCCCCGTCCAGCGCACCCAGTTCCATTATGACTGGCACTGGCAGTGGGCCTACGGCAATGGCGACATCGGCAACCAGGGCCCGCATCAGCTCGACGTGGCCCGCTGGGCGCTCGGCAATCCTGACCAGCTTCCAAAGCGCGTCATGAGCTTCGGCGGACGCTGGGGCTACGATGACGATGGCCAGACCGCGAACAACCAGCTCGCCTTCTACGAATTCAACGAAGGCGCTCCGCTGCTCTTCGACAATCGTGGCCTGCCCATGAAGGACATGAACTGGACCAAAGGCTACGAGCCCGTCTACCGCGTTAATGGCAAGACCTCCGCCCCACGCATCGGCAACGTCATCCATTGTGAGGGCGGTTTCGTCGCCGAAGCCAAGGCCTACGACAACGACGGCAAGGCCATCGAGAAGTTCGACAACTTCCAGGACGGCCCGGACCACATGAAGAACTTCATCGACTCCGTGCGCGCCGGCAAGATTACCAAGGACGTCCTCAACGTCGCCCACGGTCATCACGCCGCCGCTTTGGCCCATATGGCCAACGTCAGCTACCGCCTCGGCAAGAAAGTCAGCAACGACGAAATCAAGGAACGCCTCAGCACCAACAAGGCTGCTCTGGAGACCTTCGATCACTTCGTGCAAAACCTCGCCGACAACCAGATCGACGTGAAGACCGACCTCGCCGCCTGCGGCCCGATGCTCGAGTTCGATCCCGTGACGGAGAAGTTCATCGGTGAGTTCGCCGAAGAAGCGAACAAGCTAGCCACGGAAGAATACGTCGCCGGCTTCGAGCTGCCGACCATCAGTTGATTTGGGTGTGGGGCCGCCTCCCACATCATCTCAAGCCCACGTTTGCCTCTGGCAGCGTGGGCTTTTTGTTTCCTGTGACAGGTGTGCTTGCACCCAGAGGTGAACCGGCCAAAATGCGCCCTCTTATGAGTAACTTCAAACTACTGGTGACCGGCTGCAAAGGCCGTATGGGACAGGCCGTGATCGATGCCGCCGACGCGCAGGGCGTGATGGTGGGTGCAGGGATCGATGTGGGAGACTCCCTGCCCGTGAGCCTCGACCTCTGTGATTGCGTGATCGACTTCACTTCTCATCACTTTACGGATGAACTCTTGGCCGAATGCTTGAAGCAGAAGAAAAGCATGGTCATCGGCACCACCGGACATACAGCCGATGAACTGGCGCGGATTAGAGAAGCCTCAAAAACACTGCCCATCGTCTTCGCCTCAAATTTTAGCGTTGGCGTGAACACCCTCTTCTGGCTCACCCGCAAGGCCGCCGAACTCCTCGGCCCCGACTTCGACCTCGAAGTCGTCGAGATGCATCATCGCCTGAAAAAAGACAGCCCCAGCGGCACCGCCCGCACGCTCGTCGAGATCCTCGCCGACGTGCGCGAGCTGCAATATGACACCGACAGTCGCCACGGCCGCTTCGGTGATGTCGGAGCCCGCACCAAAACCGAGATCGGCGTCCACGCCGTCCGCGGCGGCGATGTCGTCGGCGACCACACCGTCATCTTCGCCAACGTCGGCGAGCGCGTCGAGCTCACCCACAAAGCCAGCAGCCGCGACACCTTCGCCAACGGTGCCGTCCGCGCCGCCCGCTGGCTCGCCGACAAACCAGCTGGCATCTACGACATGCAGGACGTGCTGGGGCTGAAGTGAAGAGTTGGCGGTAATTGGCGGTAGTTGGCAATGGTTTGAACCCAGTACCGCAAGCTCTGCCAACCATCGCAAACTACTGCAAACGATGCCAACCATCGCAAACCTCCCCTTCGGCATCGCCCTCGGCACCAATCTCGGAGACCGTGAAGCGAACCTCCAACGTGGACTCGCCATGCTCATCGAGCGTGTGCAGCCTGAGGCGATTTTGGCGGGTGGCGTTTATGAAACGGAACCCGTCGATTGCGCGCCGGGCACTCAAGCCTTTTTAAACAGCGTCGTCGAACTCGAAGCCGCCTGCACACCGCAGGAGATGCACGCGCATCTCCAGACCATCGAGCAGGCCATGGGCAGGCCAGCCGTGCGGGAAAAAAACTCCCCGCGCACGCTGGATCTCGATCTCCTCTACGCGGGCGATTACGTCAGCGATGATCCGGTGCTCATCGTCCCACATCCTCGTCTGCATCTGCGACGCTTTGTGCTGCAGCCGTTGGCTGACATCCGCCCAGATCTCGTGCTGCCCGACCACACACTCACCATCGCGGAGCACCTCGCTGCTTTGCCGGACGATCCGGCGAGTGTTCGCCTCTTTAAAAAAGGCTGGATGAAGCCCGCCTAGAGTCCGTTTTCTCTGCCCATGATCCGCCGCCTGTTAGCCTGCCTCCTCGCCCTTCCCGTTCTCGCCACCGCCGCTCCACGCGCCGAGCATGTCTTTGTCATCAGCTTCGATGGTGGCAATCCGAGCATCATCGACAAGGCCGAGATGCCTAACTTCAAGCGGCTCTCCGCAGAAGGCGCTCACACCTTCGTGGCGAATACGATCATCCCTTCGAAGACCCTCCCATCCCACACAGCCATGCTCACGGGCGTGGACATCTCGAAGCACGGAGTGGATTGGAACGACTACCTCCCCATCCGCAGGTCAGTCAGAGTGCCAACGGTCTTCGAGTTGCTCAAAGCCGCGAATCCATCTGCGTCGACTGCCCTTTTCTGCGGCAAGATCAAATTCCGCCACATCTGGAAACCCGGCACCCTCGACGTCTTCGACTGTGGCGGCGTCTATGACGAGAAGCCCATCCCCGCCAGCGAGGAAAAGAAGCTCGTGCCCGCCCAGCAGGTCGTGGCCCAGGCCGTGCCTTACATCCTCGAAAAGAAGCCCGCCCTCTGCTTCATCCACTTCCCCGATGCCGACAGCGCTGGTCATAAAAACGGCTGGGGCTCCCCCGAGCAGCTTGAGGCCTTCAAAGTCTGCGATCAGGCCCTCGGCCAGGTGCTCGACGCCATCGAAAAAGCCGGACTGACTGCCAGCAGCACCGTCATCCTCACCGCCGACCACGGCGGCAAGGAGAAGAACCACTTCAACCCCATCCCCGAAGACATCCACATCCCCTGGATCGCCTGGGGGAAAGGCGTGACCAAAGGTCGCGCCATCGGCAAAAAATCCGTTATGACCTACGATACCGCCGCCACCGTCCTCTGGCTGCTCGGCGTGCCACAGCCCGAGTCCTTCGATGGAGAAGTGGTTAGCGAAGCCTTCGCGGAATAACCCGCACTATTCGAGCGCCAGCGCCTCATCTTCCACCACCGGAACCACAGGCTCCGGCACCGAAGCCAGCGGCGCGATGATGTTCACCGGCCAGGGGCGGAAGCGCTCGAAGATGCCGGGAGCGAGTTCCTTCGAGTTCTGATAGCCACGGCGCAGCATCTCCAGCTTCGCATCAATATTATCGACGTGATGCAGCGCGATGGCCTCCGGCGTCTTCGGCAGCACCGGCGAGCCGTATTGCAATTCGCCATGATGGGAGGCGATGAGATGCAGCAGGTGCAACCGCACATGCTCTCCCGCTGGCTCCATCGTCGCCCATTCCGCTGCTTCGGGTCGCTCCATCAGATCGCGCCAGAGCTTGTTCACGAGTTCCAGGCTGAGCGTGATGTGCCCGAGCATCTCGCCATGAAGATGATGCGGCATCGCGAAGCTGTTTTCAGGATACGAGTTCTCCCAAAGCTTGCCGCAGTCGTGGAAGAGCACACCCGCGACGATCAAATCACGATTCAGATGCGGATACGCCCCAACGATGGCCACCGCGCAGCGCATCATCTGCGCGACATGTTCCACGAGCCCGCCACGCCGTGCATGATGGTTTTCCCGCGCTGCTGCCGTGCGTTTGAAGCGCTCGCCGTGTCTCTCCAGAAACAGACTGCAAACACCACGAAGCCGCGGATCACGAATTGCTGCCACGAAGCTCTCGATGTCCGCGTAATCGACACGCTGCCGTGCGAGCAGCTCGGGATCGCCACCGATGAGCGCCTGCTTTTCCTCATCGGTCAGCACACGCATCTGCGGATGACGCGGCTCGATGCCATACTTCCCCGTGTCCACCCACTGCGCCATGATCTCGATGGATGCCCCACGAGTCAGTGACCGCGCTTCATTGAACATCGGATTACTGTCAAAAAGCCGCCACACGAGCGAGTCACCCCCATCGGCGAGCTTCACCTCAAGAAACGGGCTGCCTGTGGAGGTGAGCTTTTCCGTGCGATGATCCACCTGCACATGCACGCGATAAGGCTGCGGCATCGGACTCGCGATCTGACGAAGTTGCGTGAGCGTGATGAGATCGGGCAGGTCGGTATCCATGCAGCGAGTGAAAGCGGAACCCGCGTCGCGATGCAAGACGAACCTTCACGTCAAACTCACCGGATCGACGTCCCACATGACGAGGATGTCCGGCGGCGGCGAAAGCGTCTCCATTACCGTCTGAATGTGCCGGGCCAACGTGCGGATGCGGCCCGTGCGCAGCAAAAGCTGGAAGCGGAACTGCCCGTGCGCTTTCGCAAGAGATGATGGCGTCGGCTCACCCATCGTCGTGCCTTCGGGCAGGCCTTGCAGCAGTCGCTTATGCAGCGTTTGCAGCGTGAATTCAGCCTGTGCCTCATGTTTGCCACGGCTGCTGACAAGCACCATGTGGCTGTAAGGTGGATAGTGAAAAGCACGCCGATGCTCCAGCTCCTGATCGGCGAAGCCTTCGAAGTTGTTGTGCCGCGCGAACTGGATCGCAGGACTGTGCGGCGCGTGCGTTTGCACAAAGACCTCGCCCTTCAGTTCACCACGCCCGGCTCGCCCGGCGACCTGAATGAGGAGTTGGAGCGTGCGTTCGGCCGCGCGGAAGTCGGGGATGTTCAGCGCGGTGTCGGCATTCAACACGCCGACGAGCGTCACGTTCGGGAAGTCGAGCCCCTTCGCGATCATCTGCGTGCCGATCAGGATGTCGAGCTTCTGCGCACGGAAGTCTTTGAGCGTATCGCGCAGTTGGTTTTTCCGCTGCATGGTGTCCGTATCCACACGCGCCATGCGTGCCTGCGGGAAAACCTCACGCACGGCCTGCTCGACACGCTCGGTGCCGAAGCCGCCGTATTTCAAACCAGGCTCTTTGCAGCTCGGGCACTTCGTCGGCGGCACACGTCGCGAGCCGCAGATGTGGCAGACGAGTCGGTTGTCAGCCTTGTGCAGCGTCATCGGGATGGCGCAGTCCTGGCAATGCACCACCTCACCACAGGCAGCGCAGTCTAGCGTAGTATGAAAGCCGCGGCGGTTCAGGAAGAGGATGGTCTGCTCTTTCTGCTCCAGCCGCGTGGTGATGGCTGCGCGCAGTCGTTCGGAGAGGATTGTGGCATTGCCGAAGCTCGTGCCGGTGCCTTTGCGGCGCTGCAGGCGCATGTCGATGATGCGAATGAGCGGCATGGATTTACCATCCGTGCGCTTCGTCATCTTCAGCAACTCGTACTTGCCGGTGAGTGCATTTTGAAACGACTCCAAACTCGGCGTGGCGGTGCCGAGCAACACCGCACAGCGCTCGATGCGCCCGCGCAGCACGGCGAGATCACGCGCGTGATAGCGCGGGGACTCCTCCTGCTTGTAGCTGGGCTCATGCTCCTCATCCACGATGATCAGCCCCAGCTTCTCCAGCGGTGCAAAGATGGCACTGCGCGCTCCGATGACGATCTCCGCACGGCCTTCCTGCACCTTGAACCATTCGTCGTGCCGCTCGCCATCGCTGAGGTGGCTGTGCAGCACGGCGATGGCATCTTTCTTCTCCGAAAAGCGAGCCTTGAAGCGCTCGATGGTCTGCGGTGTGAGGCTGATCTCCGGCACGAGCACGAGCGCCGTTTTACCCGCCTTCAAGACTTCGGCGATGGCTTGCAGATACACCTCCGTCTTGCCACTGCCTGTAACGCCGTGAAGCAGGATGGGCTTCGTCTCGCCTGGTTTCTCGATGGCCTTCATGACTTCATCGTAAGCGGCCTTTTGTTCCTCGGTGAATGTCAGCGGCTGCGATGGCAGGAACTCCTCCGTTTGAAAAGGATCACGCTCCACGCGCACCTCGCTGCGGGTGATCCAACCGTGCTTCATCAGCGCCTTCACAACGGTGGTCGCGCTCGGCAGATCGCGACGCAGATCACTCAAAGTCGCCTCGCCTCCGCGACGGCGGAGTTCCTCGATCACACGGGCCTGCATCGGCGCACGCGTGTGCAGCTTGTCGAGCACATCGGGCGGCGGCTCCTTCGTCAGCTTGAGGTGGCTGTCGGTCAGAAAGGTCTCCGGCTTGTCCCGTACCGCCTGCGGCAGCATGGCGCGCAGCACGCGATGCACCGGCACGATGTAGTAGTCCGACACCCAGTCCGCCAGCTTTAGCAGGCCCGGCGTGAACATGGGCCGCGAGCCGACAATGCTAGCGATCTCCTTCAGCCGTCCGCGATGCTCCGAGCTCGCCAGCAGCTCAATCACCACCGCCGGCACTCGCTGATTCTGCAAAGGCACATTGACTCGTGTGCCAACTCCGATGCGTGGTGCCAGCTTCTCCGGAATAGCGTAGTCCAGCTCCAGCGCCGCCGAGCCCTCAAGCTGCACACGCGCGATGCCGATGCAGCCGATGGAAGCTTCTGCCATTTCGGAGTCTGACTGCTCCATGCCGAAGAGCGATGGCTGAGCCTCAGTCATAGCAATAAACGCGTGGCACTCGCGAATTGATGTTCGTGAGCACCTCGTAGGAGATCGTTCCGGCCCAGTCAGCGAGGTCATCGGCGCTGATCTCCGTCGCGCCTTGTTTGCCGATCAGGATGACTTCATCGCGATAGTAGGCGGTGCCCCATTCGAGATTCACCATGATCTGATCCATGCACACACGACCGGCGATGGGATGACGCTGGCCGCGAATGAGCACCTGACCTTTGTTGGAGAGAGCGCGGAAGTAGCCATCGCCATAGCCCACGGGTACGGTGACGATGCGAACAGGATGATCACTCCGCCAGGTGCTGCCGTAGCTGACCGGTTGTCCGGGCTGCACGACTTTAAAGTAGGCGACATGGCTCTTCCATGTCAGCGCGGGTTGGATGGACACCGTGCGGGTGCATTCACGGCTTGGATACACGCCGTAGAGCATGATGCCGGGGCGCACGAGATCGAGATGGCTCTCGGGAAGCTGTAAAATGCCGCCGCTGTTCGCGATGTGCCGCTGCGGCACTGGCAGGCTGCGTTTGTCGTAAAAGCTGAGCACCTCGTGGAAGCGTGCGAGCTGCTCACGCGCATGAGTCAGATCAGCGGCGTCAGAGTTGGCGAAGTGCGAGTAGATGCCCTCCACCAGCACGTGCTGCACTTGGAGGCTGGCTTCGAGGAGTTTGTCGGCGCTGTAATGATGGATGCCGAGCCGCTCCATGCCGGTGTCGATCTTTAAATGCACTCGCGCAGTGACGCCCATCGCGGCGGCGGCGTTGTCGATGAGGTTCAGCTTATCAATCGAAGGCGCGGTGAGTGTGAGATCATGGCGGATGAAGATGGGGATCTGTGTTTCGGCGATGCCGCCAAAGACGAGGATCGGTGCTGTGATGCCCGCTTCGCGCAAAAGGACGGCCTCTTCCAGCAAGGCCACGCCCAGCGAATCAGCGCCGCCTTTCACCATCTCGCGCGCCACGGGCACGAGGCCGTGGCCATAGGCGTTCGCTTTCACCACGGCCATGACTTTGGCTGCGCCGACATGCTGGCGGATCGCCTGCAAATTCCGCCCGAGTTGCCCGAGGTCCACTTCCACCCGCGTGGGGCGGATGGCTTCATCTTCAGAATTGGCAGGAGCGTTGGCTGGCATCGGAGTCGCGATGTTCAGCGGCGCGTGATGAAAGGCAAGGAGGGAGCGCGGTCAGTTCTTTCCCTGCCTGAACATCGAACCCAGCTGCCAGCTCGTCTTGAAGGTTTCAATGAGCTGATCGTGGTAGGTTTGTAGTGGCTTCAACTGCGCAGGAGAGAGGAAGGCGGCGGCTTCTTGAAGCGTTCGTTGGTTCGTGGCCTTCTGGTAGTCGAGCATCTTTTGAAAATTAGCCTCGTTCAACTGACTCGGGTCCTGGATCATGCGCGAGAGCGCGGCCTGCTCGGGGGTGGGGCTCTGGCGGACCTGCGCCATGAGGGTGATGAGCTGGTCCTCCTGCTGGGTGGAGAGAGGCTCGCCGCTGGCATTGAAAAGACTGCGCCCCATGGACTCAAAGGAGGTCCGCTCGGGCTTCGTGCCCTCCCAGCGCTGGAAGGTGCTCCAGTCGCTGTCGTTGTTGAGGAAGCCTTTGATGGTCTGATCGTAGGCCGCCTTGTTCTTTTCCGCTTCGGCAATGAGCTTCTGCCGCTGTTCTGGGGTGACGTTTGGGTCCAGCATTTTCAGACCGAGCTCCGTCTCCAGTTTGCCACGCTCGACGAGGAGCTTTTTGAAGTGGGCTTTCTCTTCGTCGCTGAGCTGGAGGTATTCAAAAAGGCGAGCGTAGCTGGTCTCGATCTGCACGGCCTGCTGCTGCATGAGGAGATCACGCATGGCGGGGTTTTTCATCATGTCCTGCAGGGAGCCAGCTGGGCCTGTGCCACTCGCCGCTGCCGGGGTTCCTGGGCTTCCGGCTGTCGCACCCGCCATGTCGGGCGGCACGCCTCCGCCCACACTGGAAGGAGCCGGAGGCGGTGTCACAGGCCGGTTCGCCAGGTCACGCCGGAGTTGTGAGATGGTCTGGCGGGCTTCTTTTAAATCGGCCTCCAGT
>JBIKIA010000548.1:0-3686 GCA_044361885.1 Prosthecobacter sp.
CTCGCTGAACTGAACTGCACCGCCTGCCATGTCGCACCAAAGGCTTGGCAGGAGCGGCTGGCTCCGAAGCAGGGACCGATTCTCAACGGTGTCGGGTCTCGGCTGGATGCGGATCAGCTCTGGCTCTTTGTGCGCAGCCCGCAGTATCGGAAAAAAGGCACGCAGATGCCCGGCATGTTCGCTGGTGAGGAAGGCGATGGAGCCAAGGTCGAGGCGCTGGTGGAGTATCTCAGCTCACTGAAGCAGGATACGCCAAAGATGCCTGCGGGCGATGGCGCGCATGGCAAGGAGCTGTATCACAAGGTCGGCTGCGTGGCCTGTCATGAACCCGGCACGGATTTCCGCCCTGGGAAAGTCCCCGCTGAGATGGAGGTCGAGAAGCCCGGCAACGCCTCCGTGCCCATCGCTTTCGCGGACGTGTATGATGTGAACTCGCTGGCTAACTTTTTGAAGAACCCGCTCGCGCATCGTCCCTCCGGTCGGATGCCCGACATGCGCCTGACGGATCAGGATGCCGCAGACATTGCCGCCTATCTGCACGTCGGTCGCCAGCAGGAGAAAGCCACCGAACGTGCCGCGTTGAAGATTCCGAAACAGGGCATTGAGAAAGGCAGGCAGACCTTCCAGGCCATGGGGTGTACAAGCTGCCACGAGAGCGAAGTTCAATTGGAAGGCCGCTCCCATTCGTCGCTGGCTTCTTTGAACCCTACCAAAGGCTGTCTCTCCTCGAAACAGCCTACCGGCACACCTCGCTACGACCTCAACGATCTCCAGAAGCGCGCCATCAAGCTCGCTCTCGCAGCCATTCAAAAAGGTGAAGCCCCTCAATTCACCGCTGCCCAAAAGATCGACTGGCAGATGTCGCGCCTGAATTGTTACGCCTGCCATGATCGCGATGGCAAAGGCGGCCCGGAAGATCCCCGCGCGCAGTATTTTACCAGCAATGATGCCACGGCGGAATCCCTCGGCGAACTCGCGCACATGCCACCGAACCTCGACAAAACGGGACGCAAGCTCACACGCGGCTGGCTTGAAAAGATCCTCTTCGGTGAAGGCGGCAGCGTGCGGCCTTACATGAACATTCGGATGCCGAACTTTGGCAAAGCACAGACAGAGATGCTGCTCGATCTGCTGCCCGAGGCTGACAAGCGCGAGAAGCCCGTCGAGATTGATGTCAGTGGCCTGGGCAAACACCACCGCGCCGAAGTCGGGAGGAAGCTGATCGGTATGACAGGCCTTGCTTGCGTCGGCTGTCATGGTTTGAAGGATCGCAAGTCCCTCGGCCCACCTGTGGCCAAACTCACGAACACCGTGGAGCGACTCCAGCCCGAGTATTTCAAAGAGCTGCTGCTCAACCCACAAGTCACTCAACCCGGCACCATGATGCCACCCATGTTCATGGGGCGTAAAACCGCCGACAAAGATGTGGAATCCATCTGGACTTACCTCAAGGAACTCGACGGCCAGCCGCTGCCCGAAGGACTCATCTCCACCGAGGACTTTGAATTGAAGCCCGAAAAAGCAGGTAAGCCCATCGTCTTCCGCAGCTTTATCGAAGGCGCAGGCAGCCACGCCATCGGCGTCGGATTCCCGCAGGGCATCCACGCCGCGTTTGATTCCGTGCAGGTGCGCTGGGCAGTGATTTGGAAAGGCAAATACCTCGACGCCATGAGCAACTGGCAGAGTCGCGAGATGGTCGCTATCAAGCCGCTCGGCACCGACGTGAAGGAACTCCCTGCCGCCGCCGGCACACGCGAGTTCACCGGCTATCGCCTCGGAAAAGACGGCGTGCCCACGATGCTTTACACACTGGATGGACAGTCAGTGGAAGACACGCTGCGGCCCGTAAAGAAGGGTTTCGAG
This sequence comes from Prosthecobacter sp., assembly GCA_044361885.1. Lineage (GTDB taxonomy): Bacteria > Verrucomicrobiota > Verrucomicrobiia > Verrucomicrobiales > Verrucomicrobiaceae > Prosthecobacter. Next base: position 1,864 of record JBIKIA010000548.1, read on the forward strand.
CGCACCACCAAAATCAACGGCAAGGATTCGAAGGAGGTGATCTCATGGTAAGACAAATCAGCCTGTTGCTCGCACTAGCCACGAGCCTTTATGCCCAGGAGCAGTCCGACTACTACCGCACGGTCACGCTGGAAACACCACCCGGCGTGAACATGGAGGCCAGCGGACTCGCCGTACTGCCAGATGGCAAGCTCGCCGTCTCTATTCGCAAAGGCGAAGTCTGGATCATCGAGAAACCGAGCGCTGAACCGCCAACGGTCGCCAATCTAGGCTACAAGCTCTTCGCCAGCGGCATGCACGAGATTCTCGGACTCGCGTATCACGAGGGCGATCTCTACGTCACCCAGCGCAGCGAGGTCACACGCCTGCGCGATACGGATAAAGACGGCGTCGCCGATGAATACTTCGCCGCGAGCAAGGGCTGGGGTGTCTCTGGTGCTTATCACGAATATGCTTATGGCCCCGTGTTCGATCGTGAAGGTAACATGCACAACACGCTCAACTGCTCCATGGGCAAAGCCTGGGATGGCGCTGGCGATGAAGCCAAGCATCCACTCTGGCGTGGCTGGAGCATCATCACGAAAAAGGGCAGCACCACGGCCACCGGTTTCTCCGCAGGTTTTCGCAGTCCTTGCGGCATTGGCTTGAATGCCGAGGGAGACATCTTTGGCACCGATCAGCAGGGCAACTGGACACCCACGAGCCCGATCATGCACATCCGGCAGGGTGCCTACTTTGGCCACGCCGATGCACTCACGGATGCGAAGCGGCCCGACTCACCCGTGAAGCCACCCGCAAAGATTCTCGATGGCATCACCGTGGCCGAAGCAGTGACGCAGGTGCCCGGCTACTGCCTGCCCGCCGTGTGGCTGCCGTATGTTAAATTCGGCCAAAGCACCACCGGCCTGCGATGCGACCTCACGGGCGGGAAGTTCGGCCCCTTTGAGAAGCAGATGTTCGTCGGCGAGTTCGTGCTCTCCGGCGTGAATCGCGTCTTTCTAGAGAAGGTCGGCGGCGAGTATCAGGGGGCATGCTTCCCCTTCGTCAGCGGTCTGCAAAGCGCGACGCTGACTCTGAACTTCCTCGCCGATGGTTCGATGATCGTGGGCCAGTCAAATCGCGGATGGAACAGTTACGGCAGCCGACCTTATGGCCTCCAGCGCCTCGTGCCGACGAAGAAAGTGCCGCTGGAGATCCAGAAGCTCGAAGCCATCAGCGAAGGTTTTCGTTTCACCTTCACCGAAGCCGTCATAGCCACCGACTGGCCTCAAACCAAGGCCCAAAGCTACACCTACCTGCACACCGCGAAGTACGGCAGCCCCGAAGTCGATCCTCAGCCGCTCCAGCTTAATAACTGGCAGCTATCTGAGGATGGCCTGAGTCTCACCGTGAAGTGTGCAAATCTCCGTGCCGGATATGTGCATGAGTTCGAGTTACCCGAAGTCACGGGAAAGGGCGGCAATGCCCTTTGGCATCGCCTTTGCGCTTACACACTGAACAAAATTCCGTGAACGAACCAGCTTACGCTAGTTCTTCGGTGTCATAGACGATGACCTTGGCAAAGAAGGGTTTGCAGGTATCGACGAAGCGCTGGTGATCTGGGCAGCCTGCCTGGTAAAACTCGTGTTCAGCCATGGTTTTAAATTTGAGGGAGAGACTGTAATCGAAGCTGTGGTCCGTCACTGGACGTGCTTCCGTCGCAGCAGGTTTGCCCACCGCACCACTGGCGAGGTAGCTGATCTTTGGCAGCAGGCGCACTTCACTTTCAAAGGTCGCACGCTGCTCGGAGGTGAGATCGGCCTTCAGCCAGAAATAGACGTTAT
>JBIKIA010000550.1:0-3677 GCA_044361885.1 Prosthecobacter sp.
TACAACCAGACGCAGATGCAGAACCTGATCAACAAGGTGGATGAGCTGATCAATGCGCTGAGGAGGTAGGCGCAGAGACGGGGAAGCAGAAGATTGCTTCACAGGAGATTTGGAGTTCCAGGCCTTACGTCTCAAAGTTTGATTCGCTGCGCTCAGTCTGACTCGCAGCCCGCCATGCTGCTCGGCTCAAAGTCTCCAAGTCTCGCGGCGAAGCCGCTCTCCCAGTCTCCGCATTTTAGCCCATCGGATTGACCAGGGTACCGATGCCTTCGATGGCGATGGCGATTTCGTCGCCGGACTGGAGGGTGAAGTCGTCGCCGGGGACAATGCCGGTGCCGGTCATGAGGAGGGCGCCGGTGGGGAAGGTGTTGTCGCGGTAGAGGAAGTCGGCGAGCTCCTGCACGCTGCGTTTGAGCTGGGAGATGGGGGTCTCGCCCGAGAAGACGGTGGCTCCGGCGCGGGTGATGGTGACGGCGATCTTGGTGTCGGGGCTGAGCAGTTCCTTGGTGATGAGGAGGCAGGGGCCGACGGCGGCACAGAGCTTGAAGCACTTGGCCTGCGGGAGGTAGAGGGGGTTTTCGCCTTCGATGTCGCGGCAGGAGAGGTCATTGCCAGCGGTGTAGCCGATGATCTCGCCACGGGGATTGATGACGAGGGTGAGCTCAGGCTCGGGCACCATCCATTTCGAGTCGCTGCGCAGATGCATGGGCTGGCCGGGATGAGCGACACGCTGCGGGGTGGCTTTGAAGAAGATCTCGGGGCGCTCGGCGGCATAGACGCGGTCGTAAAAGCTGCCGCCACCGGCTTCTTTGCTCTCTTCCATACGGGCGGTGCGGCTGCGGAAGTAGGTGACGCCAGCGGCCCAGACTTCCTGGGTGCCAATGGGGGCGAGGATGCTGCCGGGAGTGGGGGCATGGACCACGGTCAACTCATTGGCCACCTGGCTCAGGTAACCGTGCAGGTCTTCATGAGCGATGAGCGCATCCCAGTCGGTGTCAGGCAGACGGAACCAGGAGTCGGTGTGCAGGAAAAAGCCGTGATTGGTGCGGTAGAGGTGCATGAAGGGGCGCGAGGGTAGCGGCAGCCTGCGGCGTGTCAAACTGACGGCTTGGAAAGCGAGCACTCAGCCAGGATGGCAGGTGCCCCGTGTCCATAAATTAAGAAAAAAGATCTATTCCCCTAGTATCCTCGATGTTAGAAGAACGAATGGACAACAAATCCCTCCCCCGCCGTCTTTGCATCCATGCCGTGTGGATGTTGCTGATGATCCTGACCGGGGGCCATGGTGCCTTGGCACAAGAGCCGAGTACGACGGGCACCTACCATGGGCTCGTCACCCGCACGATCGATCCTCCGCTTTGGAGCAATGCCCATTTGGGCGCGCGATTCGAGCTCACCGTCGCCGCCAATGGCAGCTACAATGGCACGGTCATCACCACCGGCACTCCGCTCAGTTTCAGCGGGTTCATCACAAGCACGGGCATTGGAACGGAAACGAGTTCGACGACGATCCCTCGCGGTGCATTGCCAGCACTGACTCTGGATTTGGATTTCTCCAACGATGCCGTCGGCGGCACGATCACCCATCCAGATGGAGAAATGGCCTCCGTCTCGGCTTGGCGTCGTGTCTGGGATAACACCGCGCGTCCAGCCACGGACTACCTGGGACGCTACAATTTCTATCTACCCACCAGCCTCGGAGAAGCAGGCCACGGCATCGGCACCTTCACCGTCGCAGCGAACGGAGATCTCACGGTCAGCGGGAAGCTGCCCGATGGCACGGCTTTTAAGACCGTCACTTTCCTCGGTCCAGACGGGCAGGTGCTGATTTATCAAACCCTGCCCTATGGCAAAATGGGCAGCCTTATCGGCATGCTGCGGCTGACGCCTGCAGCTGAAGCCATCCTGCCAACTCTGAGCGTGGGAGAGGTGGGGATGAGTTGGTTCAAACCGCAGCAGACGGCCGCTTCAGAAAGGTTTTTCAAAGATGGCTTCATCACCGACTGTTCTGTGATCGGAGGCATCTACGTAGCACCGGCCTCGGGTGACATCGCTGCTGGCCTGCTGGACGTGAATGTGAACGGCGCGATTCTTTTCGAGGGGCTGGCTGCCTATTCGGAAACACCCGCAAACTCCTACTTCACGCTCACTTCAGCGAACAAGCTGACGATGGCTGTGGCCGCCTTCAACCCGGCCAAGACAACCCTTACGGTGAAGCCTGCCACGGGTGAAATCAGCGGCGGGTTCACGCTGGTGGACAATGATTACAATCAGCAAACGGGCACGGACAAGGATGGCAACCCTGTTTACAAGAAGCTCACCCGGAAAGTGAAGTTCGAGGGGATCATCGTGGATGACGGCATCACCGCGACAACCTCTGGCTTCTATATCACCCCGACGAACCCGGACCCCTCCACCGTACCACCGACCACGTTGACCACCTCACCGCTGACCGGCGGCACGGTGAGCCTTGCGCAAAACCCAGAGGCACCGCCGCCGCTCTACATCGGCTTTGATACCGCTTCACTCTACGTCACTGAAGGGGAGCCAGCCATACTGTCCATCTTCACCACTGAGCCCCTTACTGAGACACGCACATTCACCATCTCTGTGGCGCCAGGCACGGCCACAGCGGCGGACCTCAGCGCCACTTCGATCAAGATAAGCATCCCCGCAGGCTCCGATCACGCCATTGTACAAGTTCCCGTGAAGGATGATGGGCTCGATGAAGAAGATGAGATCTTTTATCTTCGGGTGGATGATGGTGCTGGCTTTGATTTAAGTGATTCCGCTGTTTGCGAAGTGACCCTAACCGATGATGATTACCCCGTCGAAATCACCGGAGATCCGCAATCACAAATGCTCGCTCTGGGGGGCGTGGGCGGCTTCCGAGTCGAAGCGCAAGGCAGCGACCTGCAATTCCAGTGGCAACGCAACAGCACCGATATTTCAGGAGCCACGAGCAATCCGCTGGCATTCACGAATGTGCAGCTTAGCCAGGCCGGCCTATATCGGGTCAAGGTGTCCAACGCCATTGCCGCCCCATTCTCTGGCGCTGCCGAACTGGCCGTGGTGGACACGGGCGTAAGACTCGTCTCGCTGGCCCCAGGAAATCAGGCCGTGCTCACGGCGAATGTCGCCGGACCGCCAGGATCGCTGACCTATCAGTGGATGCTCTCGGGCAGCACCGTGGAAAACGACACCGGGGGAACACCACGCATCACGGGTGCGACGACACCGACACTGACGATCCGCAACCTTTCGGCTGCGGACATCGGAGATTACGTCTGCGTCGTCCAACAAACCTCTTCATTCCTGGAGTTGAGTTCGGGTGAATTCCGCCTGCGTCTGCCGACCGTGAAACCAAGTCTGGCGGATGTGGAACTTCCCGAAGGGCAGATCCTGCGGCCTTACTTTTTTGAGACGCTGTTTGATACCGATTTCGAGGCGGCTCCAGGAAGCTTCAGCGCGACGGGTCTGCCCGCAGGACTGAGCATCGACCCCAATACGGGCATCATCAGCGGCATCCCCACAACTGCGGTCACCAACGTGACCGTCACCATCACGGCAACGAACCTTCTCGGCAGCACGAGTGTGCAAAGTCTGCTGACCGTACTCCCCTTCCCTGCCGCAGCCCTGGGGACTTTCCACGGTTTGGTGGATCGAGTGACCTTGAT
>JBIKIA010000551.1:0-3675 GCA_044361885.1 Prosthecobacter sp.
CCTGATGACTCTGCGGGAGCAACCGCTGTCTGGCGAGTCAGCGGTGAAGCAGATGCTGAAGGCCATCCCGAGTTCAGAAGGCGGAGTGCTGATCGCAGTCGGAGAGCAGGAGGAGGACCGTTCCCTGGCGGCGAGCTTGGAAAAGCAACTGCCCGAGGTCGCCGGGAAGGTGGTGGGTGATCCGAAGGCGGCGCGTGGAATCTTGGAGTCTCTGGCTGCCAAAAAGGTAAAGCTGAAAGCAATCCTTTGCAGCGCCACGTCTGCAAGCTGGCTGGTGCTTCAGGATGCCAGCACAGACTTCCCAGCCCTGGGGCAGCCGGTGATCATCGCGCCGCGCACGGAGCGCTGGCCGACTTTCCTGAAGGGGGACAATCTGGTGAACGTGGCGAATCAGATCGCGGTGATCGCCATCCTCGCCATCGGCATGACGCTGGTGATCATCACGGGCGGCATCGATCTAAGCGTGGGGAGCCTGATCGCACTCTCTGCGGTGACGACGACTCTGCTGATCCGGGATGTTTTCGGCGGCGTGGACTCCAGCGTGATGGGAATGCTGCTGTCAGCATTCGGTGGCGTGATTCTTTGTGGACTGATCGGCTGGGCCACGGGACTGATCATCACTTGGCTCAGCGTGCCGGCCTTCATCGTGACACTGGCGGTGATGCTGGCAGCAAGTGGTCTGGCCTATCGGCTGGCGGAGAATCAGTCGATCTACCAAGTGCCGGAGAGCTTTGTCTGGCTGGGTCGTGGAGCAGATGTGCTGGGCATCCCCAATGCCGTGCTTTTGATGCTTGTGCTCTACGCGCTGGCTCATGGAGTGATGACACAAATGAGGTTTGGCAGGCACCTCTATGCGGTGGGTGGAAACTATGAGGCAGCCACTCTTTCCGGCCTGCCCGTGCGGCGTGTCGTGATGATGGCTTATGTGATCTCCGGCCTGTTGGCGGGGCTGGGCGGCGTGGTGACGGCCTCTCTTTTGAAAAGCGGCTCACCGACCTATGGCGGAATGTATGAGCTGTATGTGATCGCCGCCGTGGTGGTGGGCGGCACACGCCTGAGCGGTGGCAAAGGCACCATGGGCGGAACTCTGGCAGGTGCGTTCATCATCGCGGTCCTGCAAAACGGGATGAACCTGACGAATGTGGAGAGCAACACACAGAAGATCGTCCTTGGACTGGTCATCCTCGGGGCCGTGATCATGGATCGGGTGCGGGTCAGACTCTAGCCGAGATCCGGCTTCCAGCCTGGACCGCGAAAGACATGACCGAGCCGCTTCGGCCAAGGCAGCCGACTTTGGCGAAAGTCACGCAACATGTCACGCCATTCATGGAAGATGATGTTTACTGGGCCGCGATCTGGGATGTCCTCGGTCAGCCCGTAGCGAGGCGGGTCAGCGGGATCTTCGGCGGCGAAGGTGCCGAAGAGTTTGTCCCAGAGGATGAGACACATGCCCATGTTTTTATCGAGATACTGCGCGTTCGAAGCGTGGTGGACGCGGTGGTGGGAAGGCGTGACGAGGATGTGCTCCAGCCAACCTAGCCTGCCGACACGCTCCGTGTGAACTAAGCTGCCATAAATCTGCGTGGCGGCATACATGAAGAGGATGTCCAGCGGCTCGAACCCCAGGAGGGCGATGGGCAAGAAGTAGGCCGTGCGATATACCGGCTGGAAGACGGAGGAGCGGAAGCCGGTGGTAAGATTGAACTCAGGCGAGGAGTGATGCGTGACGTGGATGGCCCAGAAGAGCCGGCAATGATGATCGACGAAATGGAGCACGTAATAGGCGAGGTCCTCCAGAACGAAGAGTGCCGACCAGTAGAGACAGCCCTTCTTCTCCCAGGTGAACACCCGGAATTGCCAGCAGAAGGCCAGCACCGGCAGGGCGACGATGGCCCGCAGAAAAAGATCGAGAGTGCCATTGAGCCCGGCGAAGTAGAAGTTCGTCAAGGTCTCCCGCCAGGTGTAGGCGCGGAGGTGACGGAAATGCGTGACAGCGATCTCGATGAGAATGGCAACGAGGACCAGCGGCACGCTGAATAGCATGAGACTGTGTTCACGAAAGGCTTCCATGAGTACTGATACGAACTACCCGATCACCCCGTGCCGCCCAACCGTGAATTCATTTACACTGACCATCAGAGCTTCACGCCCGGATTGGCCTCAATGGCCTTGGTCAGCCCTTCCCAGCCTTCGGGACGCTGCATCTGGAACATGTGCAGGTAGAGGGCCGCCTGACGCTCAGGGTAAGCGGCGACGAGGGCCTGGATCGCCGCCAAAGCCTTGTCCTCGGCGATCGTATCAGGCAGGTTTTCGACCTGGCCTTTGCCGTCATGCTCCACGCCGAGGGCGTCCAGGAAGGTGATGAGCATCTGGCTCTGGGATTTCAGCAGCCAGATCTGGATGAGCTGTTCGATGACGGGGCCGTTGGTCTTCAGATTGAGCTGGGCGAGGACCCAGTCCTGCTGCTGCGCGCGGGATTTCTCCAGAACGAACTGGGGGCGGAGCTTGCGTGCGGCAGACAGCGAATTCAGCATCGCTCGATAGGCGGGGCGCTCCTCTGTCTGGATGTAGCTGAGGATTTGCGTACGCAGTTCGGGGCCGATGGCTTCGAGGATTTGCTGGGCGGTCATGGATTAGCCGATGGTAGATTCAGGTTGGGGAAAGGACGTGTTCGCTAACACGCTGGCCTCAGAGAGGCAAACGCTTTCCCCCACGGAACGCTGTCGTCGTGTTTCTCTCAAACAGAGGAAGATCACCTTGACCATGTGGGGGCCACTCTGATAATTGCGCCCCGCTTCCCCCCGCCACCCCCATGGCGAGGTCTGCTCCTCCCCCACAGACGCCTTACGGCACCTATGGCCGTCTCAAAAAAACCAGTTTCAGGAAAAAAAACAGCCCGCCCTTCTGCAGCGCACTCCGCTGCCGTGGTGCCCGCTTCAGCGCCCACCCAAATCACCCCTCAACCGGTGAAGCGCGGGCGTGGACGTCCACGGAAATATCCCGTCGTGGACAAATCTTCCCAAGCTGCTGTTGCCATGCCGCTGATCTCCCCAGACGGAGTCTTGCTCAAAAGGCGCCGTGGTCGTCCGCCGAAAAGCGGCTACGCCACCGCTCCAGCAGTGAGCATCTTTAATGATATCAACATGCCTGAGGTCCAGTCACGCATCCGCGGACTCATCCGGCTGGCCAAGGATCAGGATCATCTGAACTGGGACGATATCAATGACGCCCTCCCCTCGGGTATCGTCACGGTGGATCTGATTGACGAGGTCATCTCACGCCTGCGCTCACTGGAAATCCGCATCACGGACGAAAACGATTCACCACCGCGTGCACTCATCGCCGCCATCGCTCCGAAGCTCGATGCTGCCGCAGCCGCCGCCGCTGCCACGGTCGCCAAGGAAGATGCTCGGCTCGACATGTTTGATGACCCGGTGCGAATGTACCTGCGCCAAATGGGTCAGGTGCCCCTGCTCACACGGGAACAGGAGATCGAGATCTCCAAGCGCATCGAAAAGGCAGAGACATGCCTGATGCAATGCCTGCAAAACGTCGGCTTCGTGGCACAAAGTTATCTGCAGTATGCGCGCAACCTGGCGGACGGGCTGGAGCGCTTCGACCGGCTCGTGATCGACCGGAAGAGTGAAGAGCGTGAGCTTTACTTTAAAAAGCTCA
>JBIKIA010000552.1:0-3670 GCA_044361885.1 Prosthecobacter sp.
CTGCTGGCAGGCGAGAGGCTGATGGACCATCTCGGCGTTTTCGAGCTGCTCGGCAGTCGGATCGATGTTTACGTCGTCGGACTTGGCCTTCTGCTCGCCCCACTCATTGGTGGCGAAGTAGCGATCCATGCGGATCCACTGCATGAGACGGCCTTTGACGACCTGGTCTTTGCCGACGATCGGGATGTTGTTCTCACTCTGGCAGGCGACGATACAGGCGGTGCAACCGATGCACTTGCTGAGGTCGATGACCATGCCCCACTGGTGCTTCTTCTCGTAGTCGAAGCCATCCGGGTTGGTTTCGCTCTTCTTGCCGAGCTGGCCTTTGTAGAAGGAAATGTTTTCCGGGATGTGGCTGTCCATGCCGGTCTTCACGACGAAGTCGGGCGTCTTGGTGAAGGTCTCCAAGGTGGCTTCGCGGTAGAGTGCGCGGCCTTCCATGGTGTTCTGATCCTGGGTGATGGCGAGCTGGTAGCTCTCCTGGGTCACTTCCAGTTTGGCACCGGAGATGACGAACTCGGAGGCGCTGCTGCGGAGCGGGTAGGCATTGAAGCCACGGCCCTTGCCTTCGGAATCGGAACCCACGAAACCAAGCTCTGTCTGGCCATAGCCGAGAGGGATGGTGATGGAGTTCTGAACGTGGCCGGGAGCCTCGATGGCTGGCAACGTGAGGCTGCGCTCACCAATGGTGACTTTGACCATCTGGCCGTTTTTCAAACCAAGGCCACGGAAGGTGACGCTGCCAATCCAAGCGGCGTTGTCCCAAGTGAGCTTGGTGATGGGATCAGGAGCTTCCTGGAGCCAGGCGTTGTTGATGAAGCGGCCATCATAGACACCTGCGTCAGGCGTGAGGACGACTTCCATGGCTTCGGCGGTCGGGGCAGCAGAGGCTTTGGCCTTGCTGACGATGCCTGCGACAGCGGCACCATTGATGACGCCGGTTGATTTGACGTAGCTGGAGCCTTTGAGGAAGCCGTCACGCAGGGTGAGGTTCCACTTCGTTTCGTCGAGGCTGCCTGCCACGGTGGCAAAGGTGTCGCGCACGGCCTGATAGGCAGCGTCTTCGGCAGGAGCAGCGCCATCGGCGGGCTTTTCAGCAGGGCCGAGCTTCTTGCGGCCAAGCAGGGCGAGGAGGAGTTCGATCTCGCTCGCGCCATTGTAGAGCGGCTGGATCATCGGCTGAACGACCGAGTAGGTGCCGTCAGCGGCGCGGACGTCGTTCCAAGCTTCGAGGTAGTGAGCGGAAGGGATGTGCAGCATCGCAGCACGGCCCGTGGCGTTCGGCAGATGGCCGAGGTGGACGAGCTTCACGGCCTTTTCTTGAATGGCCTTGGCCACGGAAGCTGGGGCATCAAAGAGGAGGTTCGAAGGCGTCAGCGAAACGAGTGTCTTCACGGAACCCGAAGCGAGAGCGGCTTCGAGTTCGGCAGCGCCGCCAAGAGGGGCTTCTTTACCGTTTTCGAGGAGCTCAATGGTCGAGCCATAAGCGCCGAGGGCGTTATTGATCGCGGCGACGAGCGCGTGGACTTCAGCGCCGTAGCGGCTGCCGGCGAGCACGACGGCCTGACCTTTGTGGTCGATGAGGTCACGGACCGCAGGGGCGAGCCATTCCTTAAGTCCGGCTGGGGCGGCGGCAGCAAGGGCGGCACCATCTTTGATCTCCAGGATTTCAGCGATGATCGCGGCAGCGGCAGGGATGAGGCTGGCAGCGAGCGGCTTGCGGTGATCGGCCATACCACCGGTGAGGGTATAGCGATTCTCCAGCGAGTAGAGGCGATTCATGTCGCCGCCGGGCTTATCCTTGGCGCGCTGTTTAGTGAAGTGCTTGATGGTTTCACCAGCGACAGGGTCGAGGCCGAGGAAATCGGCGTCGAGAGAGATGATGCGGAGGGCTTTGCTCCAGCGGACAAAGGTCTTCGTGCTTGCACCGAGGATTTCTTTGTTGGCAGCAGCCTGACCAGCGTTGCTGATGGCTTCGTAGCTGAAAAGCTTGGCCTGTGGCAGGGCGGTCTTCACTTCACCGAGGAGGCGGTGCAGCGTCGGGGAGGTGCTGGAACCGACGACGAGGGCGAGGGAGGCTCCACCGTCTTTCTTCGCATCAGCAGAGATGCTTTCGAGGCCCTTATTCAGGTCAGCCCAGGTGGCGGCTTTGCCACCGAGCAGAGGGGACTGGGAGCGCTCAGGATCATAGAGATCGAGGACGCTGGCCTGCGCGAAGCTATCGATACCGCCACCGAGGGGATGGAGCGGGTTGCCCGCGAGGTGCGTAGGGCGGCCTTCGTGCGTGGTGACGACGAGCGGCACAGCGCCATTCGCGGTCGGCATGGCCGAGGCGTAAAGGAGAGGCTTGCCTGGGATGACCCACTCAACGTGGTTCGTGTAAGGCAGGATGTTTGTCAGCGGACGGCGGCAGGCGGCGAGGCCCATCATGCCTGCGGAGGCACCCATGAGCTGGAGGAAATGACGGCGAGACTGGCCAGCCTCTTCTTCAGTGAGCGTGTCACCGGCGGGGAACTCCACGCCGAGAGTCGAGAGGAATTCCGAGCGCTGCTCAAGTTCGGCCGGACTGCGCCAGTAGCGCTTGCCGGTCTGCGGCTCCTCGGGGTGAATCCATTTGCGTTTCATGGGCGGGGGAAAGGGGGCTTTAGCGGGTCAGAAAGTCAGGAAAGAGTCAGAACAGAAGGCCGATCAACGATGGCAGGCGGTGCAGGAATCCGGTGGCTGGACCTGCCAGTGCTTTTTGAGCTGGCTGCCCACTTCGAGCTGGGTGACTTTCTCACCGAACTTGCCGGAGGCGAGGGACAGGAGTTCTTCCAGATTGGAGGCGGTTTTGCCTTCTTCAATCGTGGCGGCGATCTCGTCAGCTTTGATGCCCTTCTTGATCAAACCAGCGTAGAAGGCACTACGGTCGAGCTGCTCGGGCTTGTAGTTCAGATTGGTGATCTGATCCAGCGGGCGGAGCATCTGCTCGGGATTGCGATGGCAATTAAGGCACCAGCCCATGGACTGAGGCTGATCATGCTTCACCACTTCCATTTCATTGATCTGGCCGTGGCAATTCTGGCAGGAGATGCCGCGATTGAGATGGGCGCTGTGATTGAAATAGACGTAGTCAGGAGCCTTGTGGACCTTCACCCACTCGATGGGCTTACCGGTTTCAGCAGCTTTGATCACCTTCTCCAGCTTCGGTGAGGCGGACTTGATATTGCCCTTGCCTGGCCCGTGGCAGTTGAAGCAGGTCTGGTTGGTCGGCACGTTTGCGTGACTGGAGACCTCCGCAAAGGAGTGGCAGTAACGGCAGTCGAGGCCGAGCTGTCCGGCATGGACTTTGTGAGAGAATGGCACTGGCTGAGTCGGCTCATAGCCCACACGCGTGTATTTCGGTGTGAAGTAGTATGGCACGGCCAAGCTCGCCCCAAAAACGATGAAGCCAGCCGCGACGGCTAGCTTCAGGGGGAGCCAGTTGGTCCAACGAGGAAAGAAATTGCCCATAAAGCGTCGAATTCAGTGCTTGTGAAATTTTTCACAAGCAGGCCCGAGAATAGAAGTCGAAGACACCTTTGCAAGGCTGGAAATCAAAAAAGTGGGCAGTCTTGAAAGAGCTCTCCACCGCCCGATTTGAACAAGGGCAAATGGACTCGGGCTTTCAGGGTAAGACGACACACCCAGG
>JBIKIA010000089.1:0-12151 GCA_044361885.1 Prosthecobacter sp.
TGGAGCCCACCAATCATGGGCGGGATCACCACGGGCGCTGCTTTACCATGTGGATGGCCGGGGGTGGGATCAGGCCCGGGCACCTGCACGGAGAGACGGATGACTTTTGCTACAACATCACCCGTGATCCGGTGCATGTGCATGATCTAAACGCCACTCTGCTGCATCAGCTTGGCATGGACCACACCAAGCTCACTTTCAGATCCCAAGGCAGGGATTACCGCCTCACGGATGTCCATGGGCAGGTGGTGAAGGGAATCCTCGCCTGACAGAATTACTCCGTCTGGGCGAGCTGCGGGAGATCGCGCTCGAGTTCGAGGATGCGCTGGAGGGCATCAAGGAATTCGTCCGCAGCCTCTACCGGCAGCATGATGGTATCACGGCGTCCGCGCACATCCTCGGTGATTTTGATCACACGTCCGCGCTCGTTCTCCTTCAGATCTAAAAAGAAGATCTTCCGATCTGTCATGATCTTTTCAGAATGGAGCGGCGGGCTGCCGCGCCTGGGTTGTTCTTCAAAGTCGTCGTTCCTCATTCTCTGATGACCTCCACGGTTCCGTTTGCTGTTGGTATGCTAAATTAGACCTCCTGAGTGTAAAAACAGCCCCGGTGATGTCAATGCTTCTATCTTGGTGCTGAAGGATTCCTGCGCGGGCGGTTATTTCCCATCCCAGAGGAAGTGTTCCAGTCGGATCTTCGTGGCGCGCTCCTTGGCCTCAAGCGCGCGATCTCCAGAAGTGGTGGCGAGTTTTTCGGCGAGGCGGGCGGCAGCTTCCCACTGTTTGCCACCTTCGAGGAGGTCGATGCCGAAGAATCCGGCGCGGTAATACCAGCGGAACTCGGCGGGGTCGGATGGGCCGGTGAAGCCGGTGGCCTGGACGACATCGTAGCTGGCTTCCAGTGCTTCGGCATCCCGTCCGGCAGAGTGCAGTGCCACGGCGAGCGTGTAGCCGCCACGCGCGCGCCATTGGAACGTCAGATCATCCTCACGCAAAAAAGCCTGCAACACTGTGATGGCACTGGTGAGTGAGGCGACGTCTGCTTTGCCGAGCACCATGAGGATTTCGACCTTTTCGCAGGTGAGAGAGCGCCGCAGTTCTTTCGAAAGGTTTTTCTCCGTGAGCAGGGAGTCGAGTAGCGTCAGCGCCTCAGCTTCCTGGCCGGCACGGCGTTTGGCCATGGCCTGCTGCTGGCGTGCGGGGATGCTCAGCGGGCCGCCGCGTTCGGCGAGTTCCTGCCAGAGGCTGATCGCTGTTTCGCGTCCCTCGTCACTCATCATGGAGAGTGCCGACATGCCGGCAAAGTAGAGTGCGGTATCTGCATAAGGGGATGCAGCGGTCTCCTTCGCCACCAGTTCAAACTCGGTGCGCGCTGCGGCGAAGTTTTCCAGGCGAAAGTAGGCATCAGCCACTTTCATGCGCACGAGCGCTGCTTGACTGGTCTCAGGCCAGGCTTTGAGAAAGGCGGTGCCTGCTTCGGTGAGTTCCTTTAGCTGCCCCTGACGATCCAGCCGCCACAGTTTTGTGAGCAGAGCACGCTCGCGTTGCCTGTCGGTGATCGTGGGCAGGCTCTCCGCAGCTTTCAGCGCACGATCCACCTCTGCGAAGTCCGTGGGCACGCGCATCAGAAGTACTTCAGCGAGGGCCAGATGGGCGTCGAAAAGTCGAGCGTGCTGCGCGTGTCTCTGGATAAACCCGCGCAGTTCGGTCTCGGCCTCGTTTGTTGCCTTGGCCGCAAGTTCGAGGGCGCGGTCGAGCTCCAGATCGGCGGAGGCATCGCCGCTCACGATCTGGAGCTGGGCGAGGAGAGATTGATACAGCGCGATCTCACCAGCACGCAGCGCGGAAACGCCCGCATTGTAGAGAGCGGACCGGCGCTCAGCCAGCGTGGTGGCCAGATTGGCGGCGGTTTGGAAAAGCTCTGCCGCACGTGGGTAGTCACCGCGTGTGTAAGCCGTGCCTGCGGTGACGAATTCGACCATGGACGAGCCATTGGCACCGAATCGGCGACGCCACATCTCTGTCAGTGCGGCCACTCGAGCATCTGCCTTTCCGGCGCTGTAAGTCTCCAGAGCAAGCTGCATGGCCTCTTCGCTCTGTGGATGACCGGCATGGATCTGGAGCTGCGCTTCGAGCAGTCCGAGCGCCTCGAAGTTCCGCTCCTGCGCGGCCAGCCAGCGAGCCAGCAACAGCATGGCATGACCTTGAAACAAGGAAGTCGTGGCAGGCGCTGTCAGGGCGGCACGTTGAGCGGCATTGCCCTCAGCCAGCCAGCGCAGTGTGGCATCGGGCGGGAGCAGCGTGCCCTTTTCACTCAAACACCGTGCCAGGAGATCAAAGGCACTGGTCCACAGTTCACTTTCCGCCGTGTTCTCGAGGAACTGCACCAGCACCTCGACAGCCTGGGCGCGATTGTTTTCACGAAGGAAGGAATCTGCGAGCAGAATTGAGGCTGCGTGATGCACCCGCTCTCCGCCCTGAGTGCCGCTCACGAGTTCGCGGAGTTGCGTCTGTGCCTCAGATTGCCTGCCTGCCTCAACGAGGCCCTGCGCAAGGAGCAGGCGTGCTTTGTCATCCAGTGGCTGGCTGGGGTGGGTGAGATCCGCCAGCGCCTGTTCCACACGTCCGGCTCGCAACTCCACTTCATCCCACATGCGGCGCGCGCGCATCAAGATGATCTTGTCATGGCTCTCTCGCAACGGCTCCAGGATCTCGCGGGCCTGGGCGAGATTCCCTGTTGCCAGACTCACCTGTGCCAGGAGAAACCGCTCCTGGCTTGTCGCGCTGTTTTCACGCACACGACCGATCAGCAATTTCTCAGCGGCATCAAGCTCACCTGCCTGCACCTGCGCTTGGGCGATCCAGAAATCGGCATTCGGCACCTTTTCGCTTTGGAGGATTTTCAGTGCAGCTCGGCCATCGCTGGCACGTACCCAGGCTTCTACGGCCAGGGATGCCAGGGTCTGCCGCTCAGTGGAGCGTGGTGCGGCAGACTCCATGAGACGGGTGGCCTTAAGGGCTGCTACTGCGGGCAGTCCATCGAGCAGGGCCTGACGCACGGCGCGGTATTCCGGCATCTCCTCCAGATCGACCGCACGCACCGTGGAGACGGTGCAGGCTAGCAGCAGGAGAGTATGAACGATAGGGCGTGGCAGGAGCATCTGCTCTAAACTAGGCCGCTGGGGCGATGTGGCAAGCGATGCGGCACAAGCTCAGGGCGATGGCAACTGCCCCAACAGCGCCTCCACCGCATCTCCCGTGGGCTTGCCAGACATCACCGCAAACAGCGCGGGCTGCCAGGGATCGAGGGAGACGCTGAACTCGCTGACTTCACCGAGATGCTCGCCGGTGCGGAGGTTCACGACATGGCCGGGCTGCTGGAGTTTGGCTTTGAAGACCACGGGCTTTTCGAGCTGCTCATTGCCACCGACCTGTGCCAGCTCCTCGCGGATCTTGTATTCTACATTCCGCTCAAAGGCGATCAGGCGGGATGTGTCACGCACTTTAAAGCGATGCACACGCACGCGAGATTCTGCTGGCACTGAGACAGGAGCACGCATGCCACGATCAGCGAGGAGCGTGCGCAGGCTGTCGATTGAAGAGGCATCAAAGTCGGCTTTGAGGCGATTCACGGGGTAGTCGCTTAGCGAGGTGCTGGTTTCGGAGAAGGGTTGCTCGCCAGAATTGGTGCCGAACGTGAGGCGTGTGGACTCGAGTTTGTCGCTCGTGGGCCATTCGAGGTTCGCTCGCAGCGTACCGTGCTCATCGAAGAGTCCATGCGGACCATCGGCGATGACGAGACGCTGCTCGCGTTTGGAAAAGGCACGCGCGGCGGCGAGTTCGGCATCGCTCATGGCCCAACTTTGCGGAAGGATGAGCAGGCGAGGTGTGGTGGGCAGACCTTTTTCGAGCTGCTCGCTGGCGGTGAAGGTGGGGCTGAAGCCGAGGTCTTGCATCGCTTTTAGCCAGGCATTACGGACGACAGCGTGGCGGTTGTGATCGGACTCGAAGCTGCTGAAGCGGCGCACCCATGTTTTGCCATCGGCGGTGGATTCCATGAGCCAGGCGGCCTGGATGCTCGGCTGTGAATAATGGATCAGGATGGGATCACGCTCGCGCTCGGCGAGCATAAAGAGCCTCGCGAGAGGGCTTTGCATTGACTTGAGCACGGGCGCGAGAGCCTGGCCCTTCGCTGTAAGTGGCAGATCGGGCTTCGACCAATCGACGCAGTCTTCGCTCCACCAGATGATGCAGCCTTTGTCACCCTCCAGCAGCAGATGCCAGAGGCGGCGCATGGCGGGGCTGGTTTCCTTTTCGAAGACGGTGGCGAGCATCGGCTTGCCCGGCATGAAGGAACCGAAGATCTCGCGTGAGTTGCAGATGTCGTAAGGCTCCACCCAATCAAGCACCTGGCTCATGCGCCAGAGATCGTAGCCTCCAAAAGCGCTCGGCATCTGCGTGCCTTCGATGCCGACTGGCGTGGCAGGATCGGCGGCATGTGATGCCTTGCGGAAATGCGCCAGCGCCTGTGATAAGGAATGATCCATGTAGCTGCGATGATCGGCCCATGGGGCAAAGTTCCAGCGTGTTCGCTCGCCCTTTGCCTTCGTGAGGTCGAGCTTAACGGCGCGCACTTCAGCCCAGTCTGTTTTCGCTTCGGGGCCTGCTTTGCCCGAGGCCATGCGCTGCTTGATTTGATCTGTGGTGAAGGGCATCACGGACTCCCAGCTCGGGAAGTTGGTCTCCCATTGTTGGTTCAAGGCATCGAGATTGGCGTAACGAGTTTTCAGCCATTCGCGGAACGCCGCGAGAGAGGTGATGGAGAGGTCATAGTCGAACGGGTTCGCCGAGATGGTCGTCGAGAGCTCGTCACGCAGATCGTAGAGCAAAGGCGCGAGCGGCGCTGCCTCGCGGGCGGTTTTGGTCACGCGATCACTCATGCGTTTCAGCCACTCGGGATCTTCGAGCGCGTAGTCGCGCACAAGTGCCTGCGGATCACGCGTGTCCATCCAGCCTTTGATGAACTGATTCCAGTTCGTGACCTTCGAGCGGAACTTCAGGCAGAGACCTTCATTGACGATGTTTTCGACGTAGTGCCCGAAGCCGTGCTGTTTGTAAAAGGCAGCATCGCCTCCCGCGCCGATCATGCCGCTGTTGATGCCAAGTTCGCGAAATCGCTCCGGCAGCTTCGGATTGGCGAGCGACTTCTGACCTTTCTCACCCATCCAGAGGATGACGCAGTAGTCATTCCAGGGGCGGAGATTTTGAGCCTGAAGCGAGCCACAGATGAAAAGGCAGGTGAGGAGGAGTCGCATGATCGAAATCAAACGTGATCATCGAGCGCTGCTTGCGCAGTCTTTACTCCCACTGGCTGCCTTTGCTGCCCACATAAGCCATGCTGAGGCCGATGATGATGTGGGCGATTAGCACAAAGCCCGCCAGCTCCGGCGTGACGAGAGTGGTGTCGGTGACTTTGGTCACGGCATCGTAAAAGGCGGTGTCGCTCATGCTGCGGAGGCTGCCGGACCATGACCAAAAGGCGGCGATGAAGGGATTCACCGCTCCTTCGATCCAGTCAGGCAGGCTGAGGACGGCACCGGAAAGTGGGAGCTGAAAGCCGACGAGGTAGATGCTGAGGATCGTCGCCTTTTCGGGTGTGCGGCACATGGCGCTGATGCCGAGGCAGACACTGGTCATGGCGGCGGAGACGAGCACGAGCAGGCCGAGCTGAGTGATCAAATCTCCGGGCAGGCCTCCGGTGATCATGTCCACGAAGATGCCCATCCAGATGCTTTGCGCTAAAACGAAGACGCCGAGGAAAAGCACCTTGCTGATGACATAAGCCATCGTGCTGAGGCCACCGAGTTTCTCGCGCTCCAGGATGAGCCGCTCTCCGGCGATCTCACGCGCGGCATTGTTGCTGGCCATGAGCGTAACGAGCACGACTTGTAGCATGATGAGCCCGCTGACGAGTCCACCCGCATTGAGCTGATCCACGAGATGCTCGGACTTCTGCTGGATCTCATACATCATGTCACTGTCCTGGCGCTGGCTGAGCTGCTTCAGCGGCTTGATGCCATCGAGAGCGAAGATGACGACGAGCAGCGGGAAGCCGAATAGCATGGCGAGATGCAGCCAGACCTGGCCGGAGTCTCGGCGGAAGATGGTCCATCGGCGCTGCAGCAGAGTGAAGACCTGACTCATCAGGCTGGGGAGCTCTTCGGGAGCCACCACTTCGTGCTCGTGATCGTCTTCCTTCGGCTGCGGCGGTGCGTTTTCGAGCAGCATCTTTTCATAATGCTCGCGCTTCTTCTGCCAGGACTCATGCCAGCCCTGGGCCTCACGCTGCGTGAGGCGGAGATAGACCTCTTCGGGATGCTCGACAGTGAAGTAGTGCGTGAGCATCTTCGGTGGGCCGTGATAAACGAGGCGGCCCTGATACATGACGAGCACGCTGTCGAATGCCTCCAGGCTGGCGAGGCTGTGCGTGACGTTGACGACGAGGCGTCGCGGGTTTTCACGGGAAAGCACGCGCAGCAGTTCGGTGATCTCGCGCTCGGACTTTGGATCGAGGCCGCTGGTAACTTCATCGCAGAGCAGCAGACATGGATTCGTGACAAGCTCCAGCGCCAAACCGAGGCGGCGCTTTTGACCGCCGGAGAGTACTTTGATACGACGATCTGCGAGATCGGTGAGACCGGTGAGCTCAAGGATTTTATCCAGCTTTGGCTCGAAGTCGTCCGTGCCGGGCAGTTGCGTGCGCAGCGCCATGCTATTGGCGATGCATTCCTCCACGGTCAGCAGATCATGCGCCACGCTGAATTGCGGCACATAGCCGAGCTCGCCAGGGTGCAGATCCTCTTCCTCTTTGAGGTCGCGGCCTTCCCACTTCAACTCACCATCGCTCTGCTCGGTGATTCCGGCGATGACTTTCAGCAGCGTGGTTTTGCCACAGCCTGACGGTCCCACGATGGCCATGAGATGACCCTGCGGCACGCTGAAGGCCACCTCTCGGAGGAGATACAGGCTTTCGTGTTCCGATCCTGGCGGGGCATCAATTTCCAGTCCGATGTTGCGTGCTTCGAGCATGGCAGATCATAGGCCAGAAGCGAGAAGCCGAAGCAAGCAAGATCGTTCGTGATGAATGGCATACCGCCTGCAAGTCCCTTGAAGCTTTTGTGCATTGTCATGCGGATGTTTGACAGGGTATGATTGCGTCATGCTTTCAAGCGTGCCGTCACTGCCTCAAACATGTCCGTGATCTGCGCGGTCATGGTATCCAGCATCTGACGAAACTTTGCCTGTCTTGCCGCCTCCCGCATCTCGGCGAGTGTGAGGCCGCTTTTTTCGCGGAGGGCGGGGCTGCATTCACCTTCGGTGAGTTGCATGGAGGCGATCTCATCCAGCGCGTGCTGCCGCACATAGCGGCGGTTTTCTGCCAGCACAGCGCGCAGGGTTGGGGCGGCTGTGGGTGTCCAGCCATCGGGGAAGAGTTTGGCGAGCTCGCCGCGCGGCTCGGTGCAGCGCATGTATTGCAGTTGGATGACCTCCACGGGCGTCGCTGCCATCGCGGCGAGATCGCGGGGCCAGTCCATGCCCAGCTCGGCGATGCCGATGTCGTGGTAGGAGATGAGGTCCTGCACGGGGCGGTTCTTCGTGGTGTAGCGACCATCCACGAGGTTGAGTTCGATGCCGGGCTGCTGGCCTTTGATGAGACTGTCTCCGACGACATGCGCGATCCATCCGAGCGTGTAGGCCAACGCGCGTTCGTCTTTGCCGCCGAGGTCTGTGATGACAGACGCAAAGTACTCCGGCAGATGATCCCAGGGCACGCGCAGTTCCTTCTCCGTCTGCGTCCAGCCGAAGACGAGATGCGCGCGACCATAGAAGCGCTCATGCACTCGCGTGGCGGTGAGTGGTCCATCAGGCGTGACGAGTCGGAACTGCCGCACCGCGCCTCCCGTGATCGGACTCCGCTCCAGCGGCACGGTGCCAAAGCCGACATCCTTGCCCGTATCCACACACACGGCCTCCGGCATGACCTGGATGTCGCTGCCGATGTAGGCACCTGCATGGAAGCTGGCCCGATGCGCCTGCATCACGCCTGCCCAACGATGCTTCTGCTGCACGGCCTCGCGCAGCGCCAGCTCAGCATAGAGGGTGTGTCCGATGATGCCGCTCATTGAGGGAGAACGGGGGCGGTGCGCTCGTGCGATTTGGTGACCTTCACGATGCTGCCATCGGACACAGCGGTGATGTTGCCATGAAAGGCGGTGACGAAGACATCCGCTCCGAGCTTGCCATAGACATCGATGGCTCGATCGCCCGGCGAGCGTGGATTTGGCGTGCCTGCATTGCTCGCGTAGTCGGCGAGGCAGGAGGCGATGACGTACTTCGGCATGAGCATCTTCGGGAAGTCGTAGCCGGGATTGAAGCCATGATGCGGTGCGGTGAGCACGGTCGTTTTGAGTTTCTCGGCAGGCACGTTTTGCTTCAGGAAAGTCTCGAACGCGCCGCCATACGAATCGCCGGGAAAGAGGAAGACATTCTGCCCGTGCTGCATGCGCAGGAGGAGAGAGTTCGAGTTCAGCAAGCCGTGCTCGCTCACCTTTGCGGGGTCGCTATCGCGGCTGATGAACTCGGCGGGTGGGGAAAGGATCTCCATCGCCAGTGCGGGATCGAGGTCCAGCTTCGCTCCATGAGTCAGTGCGCTGTATTTCGCCCCGCGCTGCTGGGCGAGATCGCGAAGGCGTTTGTAGGCCAGCGTCTGGCCGCGCCCTTCATAGCCATTGTCCACATACTCGCCCACGGTCCAGTTTTGCAGCAGCCACTCCGCACCGCCGTAGTGATCCCCATGCGGATGACTGATGACGATGGCCGCGATCTCTGTGTAGCCGCGTGCTTTGAGAAAAGGCGTGATCGTGTCGCGCCCGGCATTGTAGTCCTCGCTCGCACTCTTCTTCGTGCCGCCCGTGTCCACGAGCATGACCTTTTTCCCCGGCATCTCGACGACAGCTGCCAGTCCATGCGCGGGCATGTCCAGCCAAGTCACCGTGAGAGGCTCGGCACCGGCCAGTGCCGCCACGCTCCAAAGGGCGATGAAGATGTGATTCATCCCAGGTGAACGCCGCCCTGAGTGACTCCTTGCCAGCGCTTGCCCCGCTTGAAGGAATTCTTTTGTGACGCATTCCCAAAGGACCGTGACGAAAGCAGAGGCACCACGAATTCCAGGCGTGACAAGCCGTCGTCGATTTGAGAAAACGCCCGCCGCTGGACAGCTTCCAGCATTCATCATCACCATCATCTACCCTTCATCTCCACTTATGAAGTTTCGCCCCCTCCGTCTCATCGTCGCGCTCGCCTTCATCGGCAGCAGCTCCGCCATCTTCGCCTCCGAAGTCATTGAGGACGCGATGAAAAAATACCACAAGGCCCCCGAAGGCACCGACCCGACCTGCAAAAAGATCAGCGCAGGTACCGCCTCCGATGCCGAGATCGCTGACGTCCTGAAAGCCTACCAAGCCATGTGTGCGGAAGCTCCGCCGAAAGGTGAAAAATCTGCCTGGGTAGAGAAGTGCCAGGCACTCATCGCCGCCGTGAAGAAGATCCAGGCCAAGGACGCCGCCGGTGTCGGCGAATATAAAAAAGCTGTGAACTGCAAGGCATGCCACACTTCGCATAAGACTGATTGATTTCTTTTTCATCGTGCTCCATAAGCGGGAGTCGCCAATCATGGTGACTCCCGCTTTTTCATGTCGCGAGTCCTTCACAGCCTTCTTGTCGCTGCCCTGATGATTTCCATCGGGCTGCACTGGGCTGTGCTACAATCAGCCGCCTGGGTTGGCATGGCGGTGGCCTATTCCGTGGAGAAAGGCTCCGTCGTGGAAGGTCTCAGCGATACCTTTGATGGCGACCATCCTTGCCCGCTTTGCAAGGCTGTGGAAAAGGGTGTCGAGTCAGAGCAGCAGCCCAAGGACGGCCAGCCGCATCCTTCAAAGACGAAGGAGATGAAGCTCACACTCTCTCTTGTCAGCATCCCACGATTTGTTTTTCCTCCGGTAGTGCCCGAAGCATGGATCACGACATCCAGCGCTGCTTTTAGCCGCCACGAGCGCCCCGTGACACCACCGCCGCAGCTCGGTTGAGATCGGCACGTCTGTCTGACGTTCGGAGCACCGACCCACAAGCGGGACGGAACATAGTCTCCCGATCATCGCCATGCACCCAGGGTTCTCCTGGTTCGTGCATGCCGCATTACCAGCGTCACCCACACCTGCCCACGCCTTTCCCGATGATCCGGGAGGGTGCTTCCAGCTAGTGGCTGCCCTCCTTGTCGGGCGCTCCCATCCGGCCGTTTCCGGGTGGGGGCGATACCGCCAGCCATCAGGCTCAGTAAAAATTTCATGGCCATCTCATGCGCTCATTTCTCTTCCTTATATCTCTTTTCACCGCTCATTACTCCTCGGCGGACTACCAGCACTTCGAAGCTCGGCAGGTGCACCCGCTGGCGATGACGCCCGATGGCACGCGGCTGGTCGCGGTCGATTCCGCGAATGCTTGTATCACCGTTTTTAATCTCAGCAGCGGCACGCCGGTGCGGCTCAGCCAGCTCCCTGTCGGCCTGGAGCCAGCGAGCGTCCGTGCGCGAACGAATGATGAGCTTTGGGTCGTCAATGAAGTCGGTGACAGCGTCTCGATCGTCAGCTTGAGCGCTGGAGCGGTGGTGGAAACGTTGCGTGTCGGTGATGAGCCCACCGATCTCGTTTTCGCCGCAGGCAAAGCCTACGTCGCCTGTGCGCGTTCGCGGCAGATTCGCGTCTTCGATGCCAGCACACGCGCAGCGGCAGACACAATTTCGCTCACCGGTGCCTACCCTCATGCGCTGGCGGTGAATGCGGATGGCTCGCGAGTTTATGCCGCCTTTCTCCAGTCGGGAAACCGCACCACGGTGATCAAGCGCGAGGTCGCGCCGCCTCAGTCTGCGCCGACCAATACCGCACTGCCAGCCGGACCAGACACCGCGCTCATCGTCGCTGCGAATGACTCGCGCGTGACGAACACGATCCTCGACAACGATGTCGCGGAGATCAACACGGCCACCGACACGCTCATGCGCTACGTCAGCGATGTCGGCACGAATCTCTTCGATCTCGCCTCACGTCCAGGCAGTGATCAGATCTGGGTGGCGAATACCGAGTCGCTGAATCTCACACGCTTCGAGCCGACTCTGCGGGGTCATTTTGCCGACAGCCGCCTTTCGATCATCACACCATCTTTGGTGACCACAGTCGATCTGAATCCAGGCATCGATTACGGCACGTTGCCCAATCCAACAGCGCAGGCCACCGCGCTCGCGCAGCCGACAAGCCTCGTCTTTTCCGCCGATGGCAGCATCGCCTGGGTAGCGGCCTTTGCCTCGGATCGACTCGCGAAGATCGACCCCGCCACAGGCAATGTCACCTCACGCGTGGACATCCGCACTGGTGCCGACACCGATGCCTCCGCCATGCGCGGACCTCGTGGGCTCGTGCTCGATGAAGTGCGCGGGAAGCTCTACTCGCTGAACAAGCTCTCCAGCAGCCTCAGTGTCATCGACACCAACACGCTGACCGTCTCCAGCGAACTCGCGCTCAGCAGCTACGACCCGATGCCGGCTGCGATTCGAGCGGGTCGCGGCTATCTCTTTGATGCCCGCCTTTCTGGCAATGGAACCAACTCTTGCGGCATCTGCCATCTGGATGCGGACAACGACGGTCTGGCCTGGGATCTCGGCGATCCGGGTGGCGAAATGCTCACCGTGCTCGGAGCCAACCTGAGCGTCCACGACACCACACCGCGACCGCGTTCCATGCATCCGATGAAGGGGCCCATGGTCACGCAGACGCTGCGCGGGATGCAAAACGGCGATCCTTTTCACTGGCGTGGCGACAAGCCAACGCTGCAGAGCTTTAACCCGACCTTTGCCAATCTCATGGGAGGTTCCCAGATCGCGGCGGAGGACATGGACGACCTCGCCGAATACCTGAAGTCGCTCGTTCATCACTCAAATCCAAATCGCAATCTGGACCGCAGTTTGCCGACGAGTTTTGCGGGAGGGAATCCGGTCACGGGACGGGATCTTTTCAACAACCACTCCAAGTCCCACTGCAATA
>JBIKIA010000090.1:0-12147 GCA_044361885.1 Prosthecobacter sp.
CGATTTACAATGCTGGCAGCAACGGGATAGCCAACATGACGGTCAGGCAATGCACGATCACGGGAAACAGTGCCACCTCTGATGGAGGAGGTGGCGTGCTGAACTATGCGACTGCAGCGACTGGCACGGCGAACATGTCGCTGACGCATTGCACCATCGTGAAAAACACCTCGCTGCAGCGGGGCGGCGGAGTCAGCCAGCTCTCAGTCACAGGCGGCACGGCCTCGATCACGCTGACCTCCAACATCATCGCGGAGAATACGGCAAGACTCGGCCCTGATGTCAGGCTGGACCAGGGCAGCCGCACAAGTCTCGGGACCAACCTCATTGGCAATGCCAAGGACAGTGGCAGCACCTGGCTGGCCTCTGATCTCACTGGCACCTCGGGAGTGCCGCTCGACGCGCGTTTGGCCTCTCTGGGATACTATGGTGGCCCCACGCCGACCTGCCCGCCCCTGCTCGGCAGCCCGGCGCTGGATGCGGCAGCGACGCCCGCCGTTTCCACCGACCAGCGCGGTCTGCCGCGCGTGGTGGATGCGGATGGCATTGGCGGTGCGCTGGCAGACATCGGCGCGGTGGAGTCGAAATTTGTCCAGGTGGATGTGGCGACGGATGAGCAGGAGACTCCGGCGGGTGCAGGTGATGTCTCTTTGCGTGAAGCGCTGCGGGATGCACCAGCGGGAGCCATCATTACCTTTGCTCCAGGGCTGAGTGGTCAAACCCTGACGCTTGATGGCGGGCTGGGTCAGCTCCTCCTGCAGCGGGATGTGACGGTGGATGCTTCCAGTTTGCCTGAAGGGTTCGGAATCGCCCTGGGCACGGGGAATCACCGGCTGGTCAACGTGAATTTCACCACCGCCAGCGTCAATTTACGGAATCTGCGCTTCACAGGCGGAGCAGGTGCCGCCCCGGTGGATTTTGGAGCCATTTTTAATGTTGGCAGGTTGAGCCTCAGTCGTTGTTCGTTCACCGGGCTGAAAAGCACATCGGGCGGAGCTGCCATCAACATGCTTCAAGGCAGCCTGGAGGTTTCAGATTCCACATTTTCCGGGAATACGGGGGGAGGGAACGGCGGCGCGATCCGTCTCAGCGGCAGCAGAGCCACCTTCAGTCAGTGCACGATTCATGGCAACACGAGCAGCTTCCCTGGGGGCGGTCTGGCGCTTCTATCAGGGAGCGCCGCCGCGCTGGTGCATTGCACGATCACGGGGAATACCGTTCTCGATGGCGATGGCGGTGGCCTTCTGGTAAGCAACTCCTCCAGCCTCAGCCTGCATAACACCATCGTGGCCGGGAATACGACGACTGCAGCCCCCGCAGATATTGCTGCTGGCACGGGGCCCATCACCCGCACGGGAGCCAACGTCATCGGACGCCATGAAAGCGTCACCACCGCCTTCCCCGCAGGCCTGCCAAATGCCAATGGCGACTATGTGGGCACAGCCACCACGCCGCTGGACCCACTTCTGGGTGCTTTGGCAAACAACGGGGGCGGCACCCAAACTCGTCTTCCTCTGGCTGCCAGTCCGGCCATGGACCACGCCACGGGAACGGTGCCCGCCACCGACCAGCGCGGCGTTTCCCGCCCTCGCGATGGCAATGGCGACAATATCTTCATCGCCGACATCGGCGCGGCAGAGAGTGGGCCTGAGCGAGTCTTCTTGGTGAACACGCTCGCCGACGAACTCGACACGGTCCCTGGGACCAGTTTTTCCCTGCGTGAGGCGGTGCGTGAGGCTTTGCCCGGTTCGGTCATCACCTTTGCCCCGGCACTATCGGGGAAGACGATCACTTTGGACCCGGCCAAGGGGGAGATGCGCATCGACAAAACGTTGACCCTGGATGCCTCAGCACTGCCTGCAGGTCTGACCCTGGACGCCAGCGCGGGAACGAGCCGCCATTTCTATGCGGCCAATGCACTGGATGCCTTTGAACTGAGAAACCTCACACTGGTCGGCGGCGGTGGAGTTGGGGCTGCCAGCCCCGGTTTCGGAGGTTCCTTGCTTTCCGTTGCCCGCACCACCCTGGTGGACTGCACTTTCCGTGACAACAAGAGCACCAACGCTGGCGGTGCCGTCGTGCTGGCTTCAATTACGGCGCAGTTCACCCGCTGCACCTTTCATGACAACCGCAGCACGAGCGTTCACGGCGGCGCACTCTACCTTCAAACAACCACCGCCGTGCTCGACCACTGCACGCTGACCCGAAACCATGCCGAAGGCGGAGATGGCGGAGCGATCTACACGCAACTCGGCACCAATCTCACCCTGACGCACTGCACCATCGCTGGCAATACCTCCAACAATGCCAATGGCGGACTTTGCATCAACAGACAGGCAGGCGACATCCTGACGCTGAACTCCACGATCCTGGCCGGGAACCTGGGGCAGGACTTCCGGTATTACAATGATGCTCCGACGACCGTCAGCGGCGGCGGCAACGTGATGGGCCTGGATGCCATTTTCTCCACCTTCAATGCAGCAGGCGATGTGCGGAACATCACCGCCGCGCAGCTCGGTCTGGCTGAACTGGGCCGCTACGGCGGTCTCACAGACACCATGCCGCCGCTGCCAGGCAGCCCGGCCCTGGATGCCGCCTCACTCTCCACGGCCACCACCGACCAGCGCGGCTTTGCCCGCACGCTGGACGGGAACTTTGACAGCACCGCCACCTCAGACAGCGGCGCGGCGGAGAGCTTCGTCGTGCGTGCCACGATAACGTTTGACCAAAACGACACGCCTGCTGGCTCGCAGATCTCCCTGCGTGAGGCCGTGCGAGATGCGCCGGAGGGCGCGGTGATCACCTCCCCCAGTTCGAATCATATCATCAACCTGGGGGAGATCATTCCCACCCGGTCCTTCATCCTCGCCAGTCCGAACCTCACGACCCGACTTTCCATGTATTCCCCGAACAATCGGGACTTCTACCTGCCGCCCGGCATACGCGGGCACTTCTCACGCATTGGTTTGGACGGCGGCAAAGGGGTTGGCGCGGTTCACTCAGGCCGGGGAGGCGCAGTGTTGAATCAGGGCTTCCTCTCCATGTCGGACTGCACCATGCAGTTCTGCACCGCCAATGACGGCGCGGGAATCGCCAACGGTCTCGCTGCTACACCTAGCCGCCTGCTGCTGCGCCGGTGCAGGATCATCTCAAACACTGCCAGCGGAAATGGCGGGGCCATTTTCAACAACTCACGCGAAGGCGGCACCGCCACGGTGGAGATGGAAAACTGCCTGCTCCACTCCAACTCAGCCACCCGCAATGGCGCTGCCGTGGCCAATCTGGCCACGAACGGCGCGGCCACCGTCACCGCCGTGCATGGCACGATCATCAGAAACAGCGCCTCCAGCTCGGGCGGCGGCATTTACACAGGGCAGACCGGTGCCACCACGCAGCTGACCTCCTGCATCGTGGCAGACAACAGCGCTGGAGTCTCTGCGCCGGACCTGCTGACCAGCGGCGGCGGTGCCCTGACCAGTGGTGGGACGAACCTCATCGGCATCACGGATGGCAGCGGCACCACTTGGCAGACAAATGACATCACTGGCACGGCAGCCGCTCCACGGGCCCCGCAGATCGCCTTTGAAACCTCAAACTTCCAGCCGCTGCCGGGCAGTCCGGCCATCGATGCCGCCCAGCCCACCTTCATCCAGCTTGACCGCCTCCAGCAGGCCCGCACGGTCGATGGCGATCTCAGTGGCACCGCTCAGCCCGACATCGGTGCGCAAGAGGTCGCCGCACTGGCCGTGACCACCGCTGCCGATGAGCTAGACACGCCCTCAGGGGCCAGTGTCTCCCTGCGTGAGGCCCTCCGCGATGCAGCCGCTTCCGGCCTTTCCGCCACCACCATTCTCCGTCTCGGTCCCGCACTCAGCGGCCAGACGCTCACGCTGAATGCCAGCCTGGGAGAGCTAACCATGAGCGGAAACGTCTTCCTGGATGCCAGCAGCCTGACTGGCGGTTTCACCATCGATGGCGGCCCAGGTGCCAACCGCATCTTCAGCATCGGAGGCACGGCCCACCTTCGCGGTCTCACCCTCACCGGCGGTGCCGCCAGCGGCAATGGCGGTGCCATCCTCAGCTCAGGCACTCTGACCCTGGAAGACTGCGTGCTGCGTGGCAACAGCGCCACGGGCAGCGGCGGTGCTTTGTCCGCCTTTGGCACCATCATCCTGAGGCGTTGCACCTTGACCCAAAACATCGCCACAGCCTCCGGCGGGGCGCTGTCCTTCACGGGCGGCAACTTGATTCATCTGGAAAACTCCGCCTTCACCGCGAACGAGGCCGGCGAGCGCGGCGGAGCCATCTCAATCGCCATCAGCAACAGCGGCGGCAACATCAACAACCGCCTGTATCAATGCACTGTAGAGGGAAACCGCTCCGGGCAGCGCGGCGGCGGCATCTATCTCTTCGGTTGTTTCATGGGCATCAGCCACTGCACCATCGTCAACAACGAAGCTCTCACCCAGCGCGGCGGCGGTCTCGTGCTTGATCCATCCATTTCACGGCAGTCTTTGCAAAACACGATCCTCGCCGACAACCGCGCCCCGACGAACCCGGACCTCTCCGTGGACAGCCAGAACAACAGTTCCTGGCCCATGACTCAGGGCGGAAATCTCATCGGCGTGAACACCGGAGCCGCCACGGCCTTCCCCGCCGGTCTTCCCAATGCCACTGGCGACTTTGTGGGCACCGATGCCGCCCCGCAGAAAGCCCTCGTCGCACCCAGCGGCCTCTACGGCGGCAATGTGCCCACCTGTCCACCCATGCCCGGCAGCCCAGCCCTGGAGCGTGCCATCTCCCCGCCCAGCCGGAATCTCCTGATCGACACACCCAACTTGAGCACCTTCAGCCTGCCGACCGGAGATCAGCGCGGCTTCACCCGCAGTGTGGATGGCGACTTCAATGGCACCGCCCGGCCAGACATCGGCGCGGCGGAAAGCGTGATCGTGCGGGTGGATGTGGCGGCTGATGAACTCGACACTCCCGCAGGCACGAATGACGTCTCCCTCCGTGAAGCCCTGCGTGATGCGCCCGAAGGGGCCGTCATCGGCTTTGCGGCTGCACTTTCCGGCCAGACACTGACGCTGAATAGCGAACTGGTGCCCGAGCGTGCCGTGGTCATCAGCGCCAGCGGAGGGGAACTCTCTGTTGGGTTGACGGCCATCTCCGGCAATCGAGTGATCAAAGTTGGGCCTGGCATCTCCGTCGGGTTGACGCACCTGACGCTCACAGGCTGCACGGCAACTTCCGGTGGAGCCATACTTAACGAAGGTATGCTAGGCCTTACAGATTGCGTGCTATTCAACAATACTGCTATCTCCGGTGATGGGGGGGCGATACTCAGTCGTGCTAGTGGCAAGTCATGCAGTTTGAAGCTAGTGCGCTGCACGCTCTCCGCCAATCAAGCCAACAGCGGTAGTGGCGGGGCGTTGGGGAATCATTCCAAAGACGTTGGGCTGGTAGCGGAGATGTCGTTAGAGGACTGTGCGCTATCCCAGAATACGGCGTCCACCTCTGGAGGCTCCATCATTTCCTTCTCGAGTGGTGGATATGCCAAATTCAAGGTTTATCGAAGTCAGCTCACCAACAACAGTGTTACCAATATAGACTCTCGTGGTGGAGCTGTCTTAAATTGGGCTCAAGGAAGTCAGTCAGTGGCAGAAATGACTCTGGACTCAAGCACACTGACTGAGAATGAGGCTCTGGGTTTGAACAGCCCTGGTGGCGCTGTGGCGAACTTTTCGGATATTGTAGGCACATCTGTTGCCACTATACGGCAATGTACCATGTTCAGGAACGAGTCCGGTATGATGGGGGCTGCAGTGGCAAATGAGAGCGCAGACGTTGGCAGCAATAGTTCTCTGAGTTTGTTTCGATGCACGCTGGCGGAAAATTTGGGAGGTGGCGGGGGCTTAGCCACCCACACTCATTCAGGTAGCGCATCTACCATGCTTGATGGATGCATCATAGCTGGCAACTTGGCCACTTCGCCCGATGTGGTTTTATTCAATAGCGGTGTGTTCACCAGCCTGGGTAATAACCTCATCGGCGATGTAGAGGGTGGTGGGGGAAGCTGGTTGTCCAGCGACCTTACTGGCACCAACGCTAACCCTTTGAACCCCATGCTGGCCGCGCTCGGCAACTATGGCGGACTGACTCAAACCATGCCGCCGCTGCCCGGCAGCCCAGCGCGTGATCCCGCCAGTGGGGCCACCAGCGCCACGGGACAGGTGGACCAGCGCGGCGGAGCCCGCCTCGTCGGCACGAAGGTGGACATCGGTGCCGTGGAGGCAGGTGATACAGATGCGCCGGGCACCATCGCCTTTGGCACACCCCTCATCCGCGTGCAGGAAAACGTGGGCGTTTTGCAGATGCCCGTCTTCCGCACTGGCGGCAACATCGGCACCGTGGAAGTGAGGATCGCCACCTCCACCGGCAGTGGAGTGGGCTTTGCTACTGCCACCTCTGACTTCACGCCCATCATCGGAGATCTGCTGAACTTCGGCCCCGGCGAGACCGTGAAGTACATGCCCATCACCATCGTGTCCGACCCCAAGGTGAAGGAGCCACATGAGGACTTCACGCTCACGCTTTCCAACGTCACCGGCGGAGCCACCCTGGGTGCCCAAAGCACCACCACCGTGCGCATCCTCGACTTTGTGGATACCTCCGCGCCCTCGCTCACCCTCACCGCGCCTTTGGCCAATGCCATCATCTCCAGCTCCAGCGTCACGATCTTCGGCACCGCCAAGGATGACAAAGGTCTGCAAGCCGTGCAGGTGCAGCACAACGGCGGAGCCTGGGTGGATGCCACCCTCATCGGCAGCCCGCAGTTGAGCAATTTTAGCCTCGCCATCACCGCCACGCCCGGCCTGAACGCCCTCGTGATCCGCTCCGTGGATGAGAAAGGTAAGATCTCCGCCCTCACGAAGCGCAGCTTCACCTACAAAGTGCCCTCGACCCTGACCGTGAACATCAACCCGGCAGGCGCAGGCACCGTCACTGCCGGATTTGCCCCCAGCTCCACCCGCGATGTCGGCCTGACTTACAAGATCACCGCCACGCCCAAGGCTGGCTTCTTTTTCAGCGGCTGGAGTGCCAATCAGCAGGACATCGGCCTCCCACTCACGACCTACCCCGCAGCGGTCAGCTTTGTCATGAAGCCCGGCCTCACCCTCACGGCCAACTTCTTCTCCCTCAGCGGCGTCTCCACCTATGCCGGCACCTATCAGGCAGTGCTGGAGCCGAACTTCAGCCAAGCCACACCGGGGAACTCCAATGTCGGCTTTGCCACCCTCAGCGTCACCAGCACCACGGGAGTCGTCTCCGGCAAGGTGTTTATAGATGGCGTCAGCCAGTCCTTCACTGGCCAGGTCCTCGGTGGCACCGTGCTCTTCACCCCCGCCCGCAGCTACGAGCTGGGCATCGTCCGCAAAGGCAAGCCGACCATCACATTCACCGCCCAAGTCTCCGGCGGCACCAACAGCAACGCCAACTTCGTTTACGGTAGCTATCAGAACGGCTCCTTCCAGCCAGACGGCATCATCTTTGCCTACCGCAGCCCCTACAGCAGCAAGAGCAAGGTCCCCACCAGCCTCGTCACCGGCACCAGCCAGCGCTACAACCTCATTTTCCCATCTGTGCCTGACCAGCCCGGCATCAGCGCCTATCCGCCCGGCACCGGCATCGGCTCCCTCATCCTCGGTAGCGATGGCAGCGCAAAAATCGCCGGCACGCTCGCGGACAACACCACTTTCACCGCCAGCACCACGCTCAGCAGCAAGCACACCGTCCCGCTCTTTGCCTCCCTCTACACCAACCAGGGCCACATCGCCGGGAACATCAACGTCGTCGGCCCCACAGAGCCCGGCTACGACGCCTATGGCGTGAACCTTTACTGGGCCCGCCCCGCCCAGCCGAAAGCCCAGTGGTATCCGCTCGGCTGGACCAAGAGCCTCTTCATCGACCTCGTCGGCGCCAAGTATGTCGTGCCACCCACCTCTGCCAATCAGAGCTTCATCCCCGGCCTCGGCCCCGTCGATGCCACGAACACGAATGGCAATGCCACCCTCACCTTCATGGACGGCCTGCTCACCAGCCCGCAGACCTTCCCGGTGAACATCACCACGAAAAACCTCGTCACCCCGCTGCCCCTGAAGACCAAAAACTTCACGCTTACCCTCGCCCCCACCACTGGCGAGATCACCGGCACCTTCCTGCACACCGATACGAAGAAGCCCACCTTCAAAGCCACCACCATCCAAAAAACCGGCGACTACCAAGGCACCTACGGCTTCTTCATGAGCGTCCCGCCCAACAAAACCAGCACCGCAGGCCAGGCCGGCGCGGCGATGCTGTTGCCGAGGCCGTGATCCTCACCGCAGATTCACAGCCCCACCATCGATGGGATACGAGCTGCCCGTTACGAAGCTGGCCTCGTCGCTGCACAGATATAGTGCCAGCGCGGCGATCTCATCCGGCTTGGCCATGCGACCGATGGGCTGGGCCTCACTGAGTTTCTGGAACATCTCCGCCTCACGTCCGGGATACGTCGCGGCGAGGTAGCCATCCACAAACGGCGTATGCACACGCGCCGGGGAGATGCAGTTGCAGCGGATGCCTTGTTTAATAAAATCCTTCGCCATCGAGTAGGTCATCATCAGCACCGCGCCCTTCGTCATCGAATAGGCAAAGCGATCCGAAAGGCCCATCTGTGCCGCGATGCTGCACATGTTCAGCACCACGCCGCCGCCCTGTGCCACCATGCGTTCGATGGCGGCCTGGGAGCAGTTATAGACGCCCTTGATGTTCACACGGTAGAGCCGGTCCATGTCCGCCTCTTCCGTGCTCAAAGCCGTGCCGATGTGCGCGATGCCTGCGTTGTTCACCAGGATGTCCAGCCTCGGGTTGCGCGTGCTGATCTCGGCAAATACCGCCTTCACGGCACCCTGATCTCCCACATCCACCGCTCCTGCCGTGGCACTTCCACCTGCGGCGATGATTTGATCCACCGTGCCTTGAGCGGCTTCCAGCTTCAGATCGAGCACCTCCACGTGCGCACCTTGTTTGGCGAAGAGCAGCGCGATGGCCTGGCCGATGCCAGAGCCTGCGCCGGTGATGACGGCGGTCTTTTGAGAAAGGGAAAACATGAGGGAGACAATAAGCGATGCGTTGCGCGGGATACTTTCAGTTCAAATCCATCCGCGAAGTCGATAGACCACCAGCCCGAGGGCCTCATGAATCCAGGCGGCGATGCCCTGGTTCGAGTTCAGGCTTGGAAAATGAACCCAACGGCGGTCGCCGATGTTCTTGAAGCTGCTGAGGTAGTCACAGGGGATGGGATCGACCTTCACGCCTGCTTTGGCAAAGACCGCCACGGAGCGCGGCATGTGTGCGGCGGAGGTCACCAGCAGCACGCGCTGCCAGCCTTTTTCCTTCGCCATGGCGGCGATCTTCAGCGCTTCATCGTGGGTGTCCAGGCACACGCCCAGGCTTTGGATATTGTGCGGCAGTTTCAGCGTGCCTTTGAGGTAGGCCACCGCTGCATCCGCCTCCGAGTGCATGATGCCTGCCTGCTCGTAGCCTCCGCCTGTGACGATCAAGATGGGGGCCTTTCCCTGCGCCAACAGACCGAGTGAGCTGATCAGGCGATCCACGCTGTTGTTAAAATTCACCCGCGCAGGCTCATGCAGTGACGGGGCCGCTCCGCCGCCGAGGCAGATGATGGCATTCGCCGTCGGTGCGTCCTCGATCTTCACCGAAGGATACTGGTCCTCCAATCCGAGCAGCAGCCAGGAGGTCAGAGGTGTGCAGGTGAAAAGCGTGAGCCCCAGCCAGGCGATGCCGGGCAGCCATGCTGACCGAAGTTCCCTCTTCCAAAGTCGGCGAACCAGCCAGAGGCCGATGACCAGCCAGGCAAAGCCCAGCGGGTGGATGAAGAGGACGAGTTCTTTCAGAAGCGACATGACGCCACGGTGGCGGCTACTCCTTGCTTGATCAACTCAGCGGCACTTCAAAATACTCCAGCGCCCACTCCCGCATGTAGCGCACCTGATTGGGCGTGAAGCAGTAGATGATCAGCTCGGGATTCTCCGGCGTGCGCAGGTAGGCGCGCAGCAGCGGGTTGCCATCCCAGATTTCCTTCAGCAAAGCCGCATCCGTTACGATGCTCGCCGTGGCGGTGATACGCACCTGATGGTGATCGTCATCCGTGTAGCAAAGCTCCGCCTTCGGGTTCGCAGCGAGCTGCGCCGTCTTCCCATACCGCCGCAGATTCGCCACGTAGATCGTGAATCCCTCCGTCTTCACCGGCGAAACGGGGCGCAAGCGTGGCTGATCTCCCTCCATCGTGGCGAGCATGGGAAACTTCGCTCGCTGGATGGTGGCGAGGGCCAGGGCGGGGACTTCAGATGGATCGACAGGCTTGGGCTGAGGCTGGGACATGGTGAGCAGGGAAGTAACTGGAAGCGATAAGCTGAAAACATAACTACGGAGAACAGCGCACGAATCTCCAACGTCTCCCCCTTACCTCACCGTTTCCGCAGCCAGACGATGCGGGTGGAGCCGTAGTCACGCTCGCGGATGAGCTCCCAGGGCGGGCCGAAGGTGGCGGTGTTACGGGTGGCGAGGCTTTCGAGGATGACGCTGCCGCCAGTGGGGATGAGCTGATGGAAGGTTTCGTCAGCGGCGAGCTTGGCGCAGAGGTCGATCTCGCCGGGCTTGTGGGCATACGGTGGGTCGGCGAAGACGAGGTCGAACTGGGTGCTGGTGGCGGCGAGCTGGGCGACGGTTTTGAAGACGTCTCCCTGGCGGATGCCGGCACTTTCGAGACGGGTTTTGGCGATGTTTTTCTTCATCACTTCACAGGCTCCGCGATCCTGATCGACGAGGAGGACGCTGGTGGCTCCGCGGCTGAGGCACTCGAGGCCGATGGCCCCGGAGCCGGCGAAGAGGTCGAGCACGCGTGCGCCTTCGATGAGTTCGCCAAGCATGTTGAATACGGCCTGGCGGACGCGGTCCTGGGTAGGCCGGGTGACGGACTTGGGAACTTCGAGCTGGATGCCCCCGGCGCTGCCTGAGATGAGACGCATGAGGGATGTCTTATGCGACGGAGGACTTGGCGATCTTTTCGCAGGATTGGACGTCGAGCTTGCCGGAGGACAGGATGGGGATGTCGGCTATGCGGATCATTTTCTTCGGAATCCAGAGCGGGGGCATGCCTTTTTCGAGGAGTCGGTAGCGGAGGTCGAGGATCTCCTGGTGCTCGGGGCCGCCGGGAATGGCGGTGAGGAGAATGAGGGCCTCGCCTTTGTCAGGATCAGGCACGCCTACGACGGCGATCTTGCGGACGGCTTCGTTTTCGAGGCCCATGGCTTTCATGAGGGCATCTTCGACAGTTTCATGAGGGACCATTTCTCCGGCGATCTTGGAGAAGCGGCTGAGGCGGCCTTCGATGTGGAGGAAGCCGTCCATATCCACGCGGCCGATGTCGCCGGTGCGGAACCATTCGTGGGTGTCTTTGACTTCTGCGGTGCGTTTGTCGTCGTGGAGGTAGCCTTCGAAGATGTTGGCACCTTTGAACCAGATCATGCCGCTGCTGTGGAGGGACTGGGGGGCGAAGGTCTCTGGGTGGGTGATGCGGATGGCGAGGCCGGGGACCATCTGGCCGACGCTGCCCTGGCGGTGGCTGGGGAACCAAGTGTAGCCTGCGGAGTCGTCGCCGAGGGGGAGGGGATTGGGGAGGTTGACGTTGGAAACGGGGGAGGTCTCGGTGAGTCCGTAGCCTTCGAAGACGCGCTTTCCAAATTTGGCCTCGAAGGATTCAGAGACGGCGGCGGGGAGTTTTTCGGCGCCGGTGACGCAGAGCTTGATGGAGCTGAGGGCTTCTTTGTTCACACCGCGCAGGTAGCCCCGCAGGAAGGTGGGCGTGGCGATCATGAGGGTGATGCGATATTTCTCGATGAGATCGCCGAGTTTTTTGGTCTCCAGCGGGCTGGGATAGGTGATGAGATCGACGCCGCAGATGATGGGATACCAGAGGGTGACGGTGCAGCCAAAGCTGTGAAAGAGCGGGAGGCAGCCGAGAATGCTGTCGCTACGGGTCATGCCGAGGCGGCTGCCGAACTGGATGACGTTGGCCATCAG
>JBIKIA010000091.1:0-12083 GCA_044361885.1 Prosthecobacter sp.
TCAGCGAGTCCGCCATCAACAACCTTGATGTTCTGCACGCCAAATTTTTCCAGTACATAGACGACCATGCTCGTGCTCAGGATTTCGTCGTTCGGGAGCTTGTCGCCCGTGGCATAGACGAGGTGCAGGCGGTCTTTATCGACCCCGGCGCGGATGAGCAACGCCTTCGTCAAATCATCCGGCAGGTATTGCACAGGCACGGAGGCATCGGTGCCGCGCAGGGTGTCGAAATTTATGTGGTGAGCGGTGGGCAGGTGACCGCGGAAGTAGTCTTTATAACCGCCGCGTGTGTCGAGCACGATGGGGCGCTGGGAGGCGTCGGGGTTTTCGATGAGAGCCTTTGCTTCAGTTACTGAAATGAGGCCGATGTCTGCCTGTGCGGCAGTGGCGATGAGGAGGAGGGCGAGGATGGATTTCATGGTTCGGAGGAGAATAGATGGATCAGAATTTGAAGACGAAATTGACCTTGGCGATGTGGCTGGATTTGCTCTGTTCGGGGAAGTTGGTCCACCATTCGAGGACGATAAGCTTGCTGACATCATACTTCCAACCGACGGCGGGCAGCCAGAAGGACTCATCCGCCGCCTGCACGAGGTCCGCATTGAGGTTGAAGTTGCGGTCAAAGACTTTGAAAGTCTTGTCGAGGCCGACGAGGAGGCTGTTGCCATTTGTCTGTACACCATAACCGGCATGGGCACGTCCCAGACCAAAGTCATGGCTGAGCATGGCATAGGTGAAGGGGTCGCCAGTGCGGTTGATGTCGGTCAGGGCGATGCCGGCGATGCCGACAGCAAGTTTAGCATTCTCCCAGGGTTCAAAGCTGAGTTTCGTCTGGAAGAAAAGAGGGCCGCTTTCGTGAGTGAATAGCGGGCTATCCATGCCCCACTCGAGATTGAGGAAGTCGAACTGGAGTCCGGTCTTGAAACCCATCCAAAAGGAGTGCTCATCAGGACCGTTCGCGGCGAACTGGTTTGCCCCAGGACCGAAGCTGCTGAAGGCCTGGATGGCCACGGTGCCATGCCCGATGGTGTCGGCGGTGGGGATATTGTTCAAGCCGCTAGGGGTACCGAAGGCAGAGGCGGCAAGTGCCAGCAAGGCGACGAGGTGGAGGCAGGTTTGCTGTTTCACAGCTGGCTTTATGTGTATATATGCACCAACGAGCAAGTATAAACTTTGCTTCCTCCGCATTCTTTCAGCCGCCCTAGTTTTTACTGGCCGCGCAATGTCACCAGCCACCACATGAAGGCCGCGAGCAGGCCTGCGCACGGCAGGGTGACCAGCCAGGCCAGCAGCACCGGCACGATGGTGCGCCATCGGGCTTGTTTCGTCGTGATGCCTATGCCCAGCAAGGCACCGACGGAGACATGCGTGGTGGAGACGGGTAGCCCGTGGAAGCTCGCCGTGGTGGTGAGCATGGATGTGGCGAGATTTGCTGCGAAGCCCTGACCTGGATTCATGCCAGTGATCTTGTGTGCCATCGTTTCCGCCACATGACGTGCGCTGATGAAGCCGCCGAGCGCCATGAAGAGCATGACCAGCAGCAGCCCATAGGCTTCATGGATCTGACCTCCACCCACCAGCAGCGCCAGCAGCTTGGGCGAGTCATTCATGCCACGAGCAAAGCCCACCGCGCCTGCGCTGAGGAAGTGCAGAGAGTCCAGCATCGGTGTGCGGTGGTCGGGGGCCAGTCGCAGCAGCTTCAACAGCAGGTAAACGGTGCCGCCGAGCGCGAGTGCTAGCAAGGGAGTGATCAGCAGGGGCTTGGCAAAGCTCTCCCATAACTTCGCATAGCGCACGCCCTCGGGCTCAGCCGCGAGTCCGGCCCCGAGCAGCGCGCCCATGAGCATGTGCGTGGTGGAGACCGGAAAGCCCAGCCGTGTGGCGAGCAGATTCGCGATGGCTGCGCCCATGCCCACGGCCAGCAGGAAGTCCGGACGCCCCACCAGTTCATTCGGCACGAGACCCTTGCCTGAAAAGGTTTCCAGCAGCGTGCCAGGCATGAATAAGGCTGCGAGGCAGCCAGCCGCCGTGGTCACAGCGGCCCAACGAACCGCCGTGCAGTAGCTCGTCGTGCTGCTGCCGAAGAGGGAAGCCACGCCTTTGAAGTTGGCGTTGGCTCCATTGGCATAGACCATGGCCAGCGCGGCGGTGATGATGAGGGCAGCGAACATCGCCCCGGTTCTTGGATGATGGTATCTGCCCCGTCAAGCATGTTAAAAGGGGGACATCGAGTGTTGAAGATGTGACGATGCCGGACATCATCTTACCCGTGCCAACGAAGATCGATTGTCTCCCCGCTATGAAAGCGCTCGCCGAGGAAAACCGGCTGCGCCTGATGTGTCTCCTGCTGGCTGGCACACGCTCTGTGAATGACCTCGCCGAGATCACGGGCATGAGCCAGTACAACGTCTCGAAGCATCTGCGCATCCTGCGTGAGGCGGGTTTGCTGGCGCAGGAAAAACAAGGCCAGCAGCGGCTCTACACCGTCTCTCCAGCCATCGCCGAGCATCTCGCGGACAATGCCAGTGTGCTGGATCTCGGCTGCTGCCAGTTTGATTTCAAGAAGCTGGCGACGTGAGTGGTGAGTGATAGCCGCAACATCGGCACAGTGGGTGCGTGACAAAGCGAAGCTGCCTAGTACTCTGCACTCCGTTCATGGATATCCCCCCCTCCACCCCCATTGTTTATCGTCCAAATGTCGCCGCGATCCTGCTGAATGCAGAGGATCGGATTTTCGTGGCGGAGAGGATCAACATCCGTGGTGCATGGCAGTTCCCACAAGGTGGGATTGATGAGGGTGAGGATGCGGAGACGGCGCTCTTTCGTGAGCTGGCGGAGGAGATCGGAGTGACGCGAGACAAGCTGGAGGTGCTGGAGCAGCGCGAGGGCTACCGCTATGCCTTCCAAAAGCACCGGCTGAAATACGGCATTTATGGCGGGCAGGAGCAGACGTATTTCAAATGCCGTTTTTTGGGCAACGAGGCGGACATCAATCTGGCGGCTACGCATCAGGAGTTTGCCCAATGGCGCTGGATCGAGCCGCGTGAGTTTCAGATGACCTGGGTGCCGAGATTCAAGCGGGCGGTGTATCGCGCTGTGTTCGTGGATTTTTTTGGCATCGAGCTGGAGATGCCGCGTGACTGAAACACGACGGGTGATCTAACATGCCACCGATGTCCTCCCGTAAAGAATCTCCATCCGCCAGGCCCGCCAAGGCTCCGCGCTGGGTTTCACCGTGGAGCTTCGACGATGAGTGGGAAGATGAGCAGCGGAAGCATCTGGCTTCAGTTCCGCAGCCTCCGAAAAAGGAGGCAAAAAAGCCTGTGCCTGAAACGAGTGCGCCGCCGCTGCCTGCCGTGGCGGCCATGCCGGTGAGGGCACCAGCCATCGTGAGCCGCGTGGAGGAGGGTTTCACGCCAGGGTCTGTGGATTGGGTGGAAATCAAGGAAGAGCCCCTTCCTCTGGTGGTCGAAAAAGCATCGACCCAAACCGATTCTTTCCCATCTTTCCGTCCACCGCCAATCGGAGACAGCCAGGGGTGCGATGACCATTTCCCGACAGCCCAGACAGAGTCGAAGTCCGCTCCAAGTTCGGAGAACTACAGGACAAGACGGGCACCGCTTCCTGAACCTGTAGATCCGCCGACTCAGACACCGCCCAAGCGCCCCGGTCCTGTGCCCAACAGTGCTCGTGTGCAGGCAGAATCGTCGTTTTCATGGGGCACTCTGTTCATGGCCAGTCTGGGTTTGGCAGGTGCTGTGATGCTCGGATGGATCTACTTCGCGGACATCACCCCGCCACTGGATGATGATCTCACAGTTCAGGAGCCTGTGGATCTGGCTCCGAAGATCGTCGGCCCCGAGCGGCTGGGCACTTTCCTTCAGGCGGTCATCGCCATTCCTGACCTACAGGTGGCTTTGCAGCCTGCGTGGAAGTGGGAAAGGAAGACGCTGGAAAGCTATGTGCGTGGCAATGGCGCAGCGCTGGATGGGTTGCGCGATCTGCTGGGTGATTTCGACTGGCATCCGCGTCATGCAGCATGGCATGCGGAGGATCTGGGCGAGCACGTCTCCTGGCCGCATGTGCGCATCCTGCTCCAGGCGCGCGTCGCTTATCTGCTCTCTTTAGGGAATGAAGAATCAGCACTCCTGGCGGCTATCGACATCGGCCGTCTTAGCCTGCGACTGCGGGAATTGTGGGCCTGGCCCTCCTACATGCAGCGTGCGCAGGAGATGCACATGGCCTGTGTGCAAATAACGGCGCATGTGCTGAAGCAAACTCGTCTTGGTAGCTCGGAACTGAAGCTGGCGCAGGGCGAATTCATGCGTTGTGCTCCGCTGGATGCCCACCTCCAGCGTGGCTTGAGCGCCTTTTATCTGCATGAGAAAAAACTCATGTTCGGTGAAAAGAGCGGAGCCCCTTTGGACACGATGCCCGGCGGTGTTTTGCGGGATAGGCCGGGGCGGCTATTCTTTAAGAAGCATGAGACGCTGGGGCTCTTTGCCAACACCATCCGTGCGCTGCGCGATCAGGTAGCGATCACGCCTGGTGCTGGCGCAGTCGCTTCCGCCATCGGTCGTCGAGCATACACGCTGTCCCACTTTCAGCCTAATGGCGAAGGCGAGCGCTATTTTAACAGTCGCATCGAGCCCTGCCTACAACTCCCAGAACGACATCATCTGGCCAAAGCGCGACACGATCTGGTGCTCAGCCTCTTTGCCATTCGTCAGTATGTGGCAGATCATCAAAAGCTGCCCTCCGGCCTCGGCGATCTGCGCCCGCAATACCTCCAGGACATACCGGTCGACCCATTCTCAGGAGAACCACTCCACTACGATCCTCTGAAGGGCGTGCTCTTCTCCGTCGGGGCAAACTTACGGTCTGAAGATGGCAGCATCACCGAGCCGCCTCTGGCTGATGCTGATGAGCCGACTCTTGAAATTGGCATCTCCATCGCGGCGGCTGTCGAGACCTCTAAATAGCTCGCACTGGCGCTGGGGTGAAACGTGTCACCCAGAGTGGTTACCCCTCAAGGACTCGAACCTTGAACAACAGAGTCAGAATCTGTTATGTTACCATTACACTAAGGGGTAGCAGTGTGGCGGAAGGGTGGATTAGTTACACGCTTCAGCGGGAGTGCAAGGGCTTGTTCGATTCACTTCAAATCGAGGCACAGCACGCTGCCTTCGTTGTTTTTGCAGAGCAGGCGGCGGTGGCTGAGCACAGGCTGGACCCAGCATTTGCCGCTGAGGACTTGGGCACGCTGGAGGATGTCCAGGCCGGTGTCGCTGACTTTGCCCAGCACGAGTTCGCCTTTGCTGGTAAGCAGCAGCGCGTGGCCATCGGCGGTGATGAGGCCAGTGCCTTTTTCGACCTCGGTGTTTTTCCAGAGGGTCTTGCCAGTGGCGAGATCGAGCAGGCGCAGATCATTGGCACCACGGACCTGATCATTGAAGACGAGCAGTTTGTCCTGCACCGGCAGGCCGCTGTGGAAGAGCAGGCCGATCTCTCGCTCGCTCCAGAGTTCCTTGAGCGCAAGATCCGCCAGCGAGAGGGCTCGGGCTCCCATGTTACCGGTGTGGGAGATGAAAAGGGTGTCGCCGCTGAGCATGGGCGTGGCGCAGTTGCAGAAATCCCGTGTCTCAGTGGCGTGTCGGGCGAGCAGTTTGCCATCGTCGGCGGAGCGGAGTTCCAGCGCTTCGCCTTTGAAGAGGACGAGGATGTCTTTGCCATCACGCTGGGTGATGAACGGCGTGGCATAGCCAGCCTCGCCGTCGCCGGTTTGCCAGACGACTTCACCGGTCATGGCATTGAGGCAGGCGTTGGATTTGCCTTTGCCGCCGACATCCAGGTAGAGCTTGTCGTTGGCCACAAAAGGGCTGCCGCTGAAACCATAGACTGGTCGCTTGCCGCCGAGGTCGTCGATGAGGTGCTTTTGCCAGATCACCGTGCCGGTTTCGGCATTCAGGCAGAGCACATCTCCGTCGCGGCTGATGAACCAGGCTTTGTCGCCGATGACCGTGGGTGTGGAAGCCGGGCCATAGGGCACGATGGACATCTCGTGGCACTTCGTCAGCACGGCATAAGTGTGTTTCCAGATGGGCTTGCCTGTTTCGAGCTCGAGGCACCAAAGCGTATCTTTGTCCGCGCCGTCATTGCCGGCGGTGTAAGCGCGCTTTCCCATGATGGCAAAGGAACCGAGCCCTTTGCCCAGCTCGGATTTCCACAGAACGGGCGGGCCATCGGCAGGCCACTTCGTGCTCCATCCGACTTCAGGCGTGGTGCAGTCGCCACGAGGTCCTTGATAGCGGGGCCAGTCGGATTCGGTGGCGGAGTTCTTGGCTTCTTTCGCGGGCGCTGAGGCTGGCAGGTCGATGACTTCCGGCGGTGTCTTTTTGCCTTCTTTACTTTCTCCACCGAGGGCGATGAGCTTGCCATTGCCACCGCTGACGAGACGATGAAAAAAGCGCGGGTGCTGAAGCTTTGTTATGGGTTTCCAATCATCGCCGACCAGTTCCAAAAGCTCACCCAGAGCACCGCTGGCGAATAAACGATTTTCATGAGCCACGGCGGCGAAACCGAAGCCGCCGAGTTTGTCCGAGGGAAGTTTCGGGCCTTCGCTCCACTTGCCTGTTTGGGTATCGAGGATGGAGACGAGCGTGATGATGTCGTTATCACTATCCATTCCGCCGATGGCGTAGAGCTTCGTGCCGATGGCATGAACAGCGAGGGCGCGGCGCTCGAAGGGTTGCGTGTGCGTTTGCCATGTGGCGTCTGTTTTCGCGAGATCGAGCGTGAGGTAGGTGTTGTGCCATTTCAGATCCGAGCCGCCCATCATCGCCCAACCGCCGATGACGTAAAGCGTGTCGCCGATGACGATGCTGTCATGGCTGGAACGGCGCTCGGGTAGCTTTGGCGAAGGTTGCCACTTTTTGTTTGCCACATCGTAGCGTGCAGTGGTCTCGCTGGACCAGAGATCCTGTTTCTCGCCCTTCGCATTCTTTGTGGCCATGCCGCCGACACGGATGATGCCCTTCTTCGTAGCGATGAGCGAGGCTCCCTGTGCAGGTTCGTCTTTGGCGAGTGCCTCCCATTTATTGAAGCCTGCCTGCCAGTGGTAGAAGTCGCCGTGGACCTCATCTCGATTGTACTTATGCCGAGTACCGCTGTGGCCGCCGTAGATGTAAACACTGCCTGCCTCCGTTGCCGTAGCGCCAAAGCTGGCGACAGGCAAAGGCAGGTCCGGTGGAGCCTCAGCCAGGGCAGCCGTGGCGAGGGAGAGAATAAGGAGAATGATTTTCATGGGGTGCCGAAGATGCGCGCTGACTCTACG
Source organism: Prosthecobacter sp. (assembly GCA_044361885.1). GTDB lineage: Bacteria > Verrucomicrobiota > Verrucomicrobiia > Verrucomicrobiales > Verrucomicrobiaceae > Prosthecobacter. The sequence goes on from JBIKIA010000091.1 coordinate 7,334, forward strand.
TCTGCTGACGGTCATTTGCGCTGAGATGTCGCTGGAATGACACGATGATTCTGCGTCTGACAAACGACCGTCAATTCACGTCAAACGGCCCGCAGCGGAGCGTGTGAAGTGTGGCGATCCATCAGGCCGCATGAAAATACGACCTCTTGTTTCCGCCCTGCTTTTTACCGCTCTTTACCCGCTCTGTGCTCAGCACGCGACTCCGCCGACCATCGCCGCCAGTGCGGATGCGGAGGTGATCCCCGAGATCATCGTGGTGACCACGCGCACGGAACGGCAAATCAAAGACGTGGCATCATCCACGGCGGTGATTGATCAAGACGACTCGATCTTCAGCCTCGGCACCTCCATGCGTGACTATCAGCGCTATGAGCCGGGCGTGAGTCTGCCTTTTGGCGTCGGCGGGCAGGGACCGGGGCGGAACAGCCGCTCGGGATCACAGAGCATCAACATCCGTGGCCTGGATGGGAACCGCGTGTTGATGCAGGTGGACGGCATCCGCCAGGGTGACATCTTCACCTTTGGTAACACGACGAGCGTGGGCCGTGATTACCTGGATGTGGATGCGCTGAAGCGTGTGGAGATCGTCAAAGGCTCGGCGTCATCGTTGTATGGCAGTGATGCGCTCGGCGGGGTGGTCTCCTTTGTCACCAAAGACCCTTCTGACCTCATCGGTGATGACGGGAACGACTGGGGCTTCGAATCCACGACACGCTTTCAGAGCATGGATGAGAGCTTCGGGCAGACGATCGCCGGTGCTGTGCGTGGCGGGCCGCTAGAGCTGATGTTGCTCTACACGCATCGCCAAGGGCAGGAGATGGACAATCGCGGCGACTATGCACCTGATCCGATGGATTGGGAAAGCCACAACTGGCTCGGCAAGATGGTGTGGAAACCGAATGAGCGAAACATCATCAAGCTCACGGGCGAGTTCTATGAGCGCACGAGTGAAAATGACCTCGTCAGTTCACGCCGTCGCATGGTTTCTGGCCCTTCGACTTTTCAAGTGCGAGAGCTTTTGCTCAATGATGAGTTGACGCGCTACCGAGTCAGCCTTGGTCATGAATTTGATTCCAGTGATCTCGGCTGGTTCTTCGACAAACTGGACTGGAACATTTACTACCAGGACAGCCGCACGACGGAGCACATCGAAGAAGATCGCGACCGCGTGCTGCCCACTGTGCAGGATCGTTTTCGCGTGAGGAATCATCTCTTTTCCCAGAGTCATCTTGGCGTTGCACTGAATCTAACGAGCGAGTTCGAGACGGGACGTTTCAAACATCAGCTCGGCTATGGCGGAGAGATCATCCAGGGCTTCAGTCGTCGTGTGCGCGATGCGCGTGAGTTCAATTTCACCACTGGCACGAGCACGAGTGTCATCAGCCCAGACACCTTCCCGCTGAAGGACATGCCCGACAGCACCACGCTGCGCGCGGGCTTGTATCTCCAGGATCAAATTAGCTGGGGTGACAACGACCGCTACACGCTCACGCCGGGCATCCGACTCGATCACTATGAGATGACGGCAGAGGCCGATCCGCTCTATTTGCGTGCTAGTGGCGGTATTCTTCCCCAGGATTATGACAAGCTCGCGATCGCTCCGAAACTCGGCTTTCTCGCGAAGCTGGATGAGCACTACAGCACGTGGTTTCAATACAGCATGGGCTTCCGCAATCCGACGCCGGAAGACCTGAATGCCACGGTGACGAATCTCGCCTTCAACTACCAGACGATCCCGAATCCCGATCTGCAAAACGACATCAGCCACAGCTTCGAGATCGGCCTGCGTGGCAACTATGAAAAGCGCTCGTGGAGCTTCGCGGGCTTCTACAATCACTACGAGTACTTCATCAATCTCTTCGCCGGAGTCGGTGGCACCGGAGCGCCGGGTGATCCGCTGATTTTCCAGAGTCGCAACCTCTCCACCGCCGAGATCTACGGCATTGAGTTCAAGGGTGAAACCGCGCTTGATTTCATCGATGACAGCCTCACGCGCTTCAGCCTGTTTGGCAATCTCGGCTGGCAGCAGGGCTGGGACGGCGAGAACGACCGTCCGCTCAATTCCATCGATCCGCTCAAGCTCGTCACGGGTTTGCGCTATCGGTATGAATTCATGCAGGTGGAGCTGATTGGAACCTATTATGCTCGGCAAACCCGCGCAGACACCGCCGCTCAATTCGAGACGCCTAGCGCCTTCACAGTCGATCTCGTGGGACGCTGGCAGATCAGTCAAAACGTCTCGATCAACGCCGGAATCTACAACCTGACGAATCAGAAGTTTTGGCTCTACCAAGACGTGCGCGGACAGGCACCGACCAGCAACCGCTTGGACCAGTTCACCCAGCCCGGCGTGAATGGCCGCGTGGCTGTGACGGTGAAGTTCTGAGTCTGAGCAATGACTGTCCATGGCCGAAATCAGTGCAGGAAAGTGCTTGAAGAGATTCTAACTGAGATTCATTTGCATCTATATTGAGATTAAATCTCGATTAAAAGTCATCACCTTTCCCCGCCTGACCACGCCCCTGTGACATTGCCGCCAGAATTTAAAAGCCGATGGCTTGGGATGGAAGCCTGGAGCACGGGTAGCTGGGTGCGTGAGCTTGGAGATGCCTGGGTCGCTGCTCTGCTCGTGCTCAGTGGGGAGGTCCGCATCGGCTGGACCACACACCCGGCACAGGATTTCAGGCCCGGCTCCCTGATCTGGATCAATGCCGCTGCGGCACGTCCCGAATGCTGTGGTGTTTTGAGTTCCGAAGGCCCAGAAATCCTCCAGCTTCTCTTTCCCATCGACTGGGTTCACAGCAGCCTCGGGAGTCTGCGCCAGGAGCTGTCAGCCGACTTCCAGGCACTGCTGCTAGGGCCGCATCTGCCCACGCCGATGATCACGCGTCCGCTGGAGCCAGAAGATCGCGTCTGGGCGCGCGGCTTGATGGCCTCCACCCTTTGTTCCGAGGCTCGGCGACTGCTGGAAGGAAGCCGCATGAGCGAGTTCTTCTTCCGCAAAGTGCTCACCGAAGCGCGGGGTGAGGAGATGTTTTGCACCCGCACCCGCAGGCTAGCTTTGGAACGCGTGGCAAAGGTGCGGGCGGCTTTGCTCCTTGATCTGGAGAGTCCTCCGCCGCTTGATGAGCTGGCCCAGCTCTGTGGCTGTCATCCGCAGTACCTCTCGCGCACATTTTCCGAAGCCGCCGGAATCACGATCAGCCTTTATCTCCGGCGTCTGCGGATCGAGCGTGCAGCCGAGTTGATCTCCGCCGGGCGGATGAATGCCAGCGAGGCGGCTCTCGAGGTCGGCTATCGCAGCCTCAGCCATTTCAGCCAGGCATTCCGCGCTGAGAAGGGAAAGTCTCCCAGCGAATGGATACGGCAGCCCATGGCACAGGCTTCGTAATGAACAGTCGCGCCAGATCACTGTCCCAAAGTCACCCCACATGAATTATTCCAACCTAGACACCCGCCTGAAGGCGCGCTCGCTCAGCCAGAGTTTTCTCAAACGGCTGGAGCAGATTCGTGAGGCCAGTCTGATGGCCGTGCAGAAAGCCAAAGCAGCAAAGGCTGCCACGCGTCAGTCCCAGCTGGCGACGTGATTTAGTTGGAGGTTTTCTTCCGCACCTTCGTGCCCCGGCCTTTCGCGGGCTGGGGCTTGGTGTAGCCCTGGGTCGCCACCACTTCAGGTGGCTCGGGTACGCGGCCCTGATCATTCGTCTGCTCGATCCAGTCCGTGAGCACCCCGCGCAGTTTTTCCAGCACCTGCTGGTGCTCGGTCTTTGGGGATTTCGCGAGGTTTTGGATCTGATGTGGGTCGGTCTCCACATCGTAGAGCTCCTCCTCCGGCATCGTGGCCGCGGCCAGCGGAGCCTGTTCGGGCGTGAGCTTATTCTGCGCGGCGAGTTCCTTGATCAGGTTCCAGACGGGATACTGGTTTTCCTTGTACTCGTTGTGCTGGAGGAAGGGGCGGTCGGGGGTGAAGTCGCGGATGTAGCGGTAGCGAGCATCACGCACGGTGCGCAGGCGAAAGACCGTCATGTCACAGCGGTCGCGTGCGCCAAAGGTGTAGGCGCGCGCAGGCTCGGCATTGGCTCCCAGAAAGACCTGGCCCTCCATCCCGGCGGGTTTGGCGATGCCTGCGAGGTTCAAAGAAGTGGCGGTGAGGTCGATCGACATCAGCAGCCGGTTGCTGACAGCTCCGGTGCTGAATCCAGCCGGCATCGGGATGGCGGAAGGCCAGTGCATGATGAAAGGCACGTTCAGTCCTTCTTCGTAGCAAAACTGCTTCGCACGGACATGGGCCGCACCGTTGTCACCGACGAAGCAGATTACTGTGTTCTCCATCAAACCATCGCGCTTCAAAAGATCGATCACCTTGCCGATCTTCCGGTCCAGCTCCGTAGCGGCATCGAGATACTGCGCCCAGTCTTTGCGGGTGATCTCATGATCCGGGTAGTATGGCGGGATCTCCACCTTCGCTGGATCAGCATGGGGCGGTGCGTGGAAGGTGCGGTGCGTTTCCTGGAAATTGAGCTGTGCGTAGAAGGGCTGGTGAGACTTCAGATCGTCCCATTGATCGGAATCGAAAGGCTTTGCCGGAGCTACGAAGTTCCAGTCCGTCTTGCCCGCGCCTTTGAATCCAGTCTCGGCGGGGAGCTGCTTCACATTCGCAGTGAAATAGCCCGCCTCGCGCATCCGCTCGCTGATCAGCTTCACCCCGGCGGGCAGCGTGTAGCCGTCATCGCGATGACTGCGGTGGTTG
>JBIKIA010000764.1:0-3626 GCA_044361885.1 Prosthecobacter sp.
CGCCTAGATTGGAGTGCGGTGGACTTGGGGCGCAGGATCATTGAATTGCGAGCCGGGCAGGCCAAGACAGCATCGCGGCGCATCGTGCCAATCAGCGACAATCTCGCGGCGTGGTTGACTCCCTTGGAGCGAAAGGGCTTGGTGGTGCCGGAGAAGGTCGTGTTTGTGAAAATCACTAAACTTGCCAAGAGCTTGGGATTGGAGTGGCCGCACAATGCCCTACGTCACTCCTACATCAGTTATCGGATCGCCGTGGTGCAAAGCGCTGCCCAGGTCGCGCTGGAAGCTGGAAACTCTCCGGCGATCATCTTCAAACATTACCGCGAATTGGTGACCAAGGAGGCTGCCGACCAGTGGTTCGGCATCATGCCTAAAACCTGCGCCTCCACGCTTTGACATGCGAATCACTGTATGAACCCAACAACCAATGCTCCATCACCCCTGCTGAAAAAGAAACCACTGGCTGTCCTCCTGGGAGTCAGTTCGCGAACCATCGACAACTGGGTGGCGCAGCGGATCATTCCCTATCTCGCCACCAGCCCCCGAATGCATCTCTTTGATGTGGATGCCGTGCGTGCCGCGCTGAATGCACGATTCGGGGTGGAAGCTCGCGAGCCGTAGTTACCCGCGACTTCGTTGCGCAACGAGATGCAAATTTCACCGCGTCTTACGATGGTTGGAGGGTAGAAGTTTGGTGGACGGTTCGATGAGTCGAATGAGCGCCACCACGGCATAGCCACGCGGCGTGGCCCGCTCCTGCTCCCAGTTTTCCAGGGTGCGTTTGCTGATGCCGAGGAACTCTGCCGCATCCCGCTGGCTGAACGCCTTGCGTTCACGCCACTCTTGGAGAGCACGGGCGAATTTTCGAGGAGTCACCCCTTTGGGCAGTTTCATGGGCATGCAGCAGGACTACGCAGAAAGCGGAGTGCCGTCAAGATTGCGCAGGCACCTCAAGGCACCTCCCAAACCCTGCGACCTAACTAACCCCCACGGCATCATTTGGTGATGCAAACGGATGGAAACCCGAAGTCACGGTGACGAGGCCTCCATTCATGGACCTCCCAGATCTCTTTCCCGCCAACCCCATGCAACTGCGAACGATTCGTCATTATAACTTCAGCGAAGTCAGCTCCGCCATGCAAAAGGCCATCCGCCGTGGCGATGCTGCATTGGCCGGTTACTGGGCCTTGGAACTGTGGCAGAGCGGTTTTGGCAAGTATGTGTGGAAGCGTCTGCTCACCATCAGCGCGGAGGATTGCTGGGGCATCCTGACTCAGGAAGTGAAGGCGCTGCATGACTCCTATCTCGTCATCAATGACGGCATCCCGCCAAAGCAGGCCAAGGGCCGCATCTTCATCAGCAAGGCAGTCATCTTGCTGTGCCTGTCGAAGAAGAGTCGTGATCCCGATCATCTGCAAAACTACGTCTATGACCAAACGGCAGGGCTTGATCCCGAAACCCTTGCCCAAGAACTGCGCAGCAGTGGTGAGTATGTCGCTATCCCTGAGTATGCGTATGATTGCCACACGCGCAAGGGCAAGAAGCGCGGCAAGACCAAGGCGGACTTCTTCAAAGCGGAGCAGGCGGCACTGGAGCCGCTGCAACCGGGTCTGTTTGATCATCTCATCGACGAATAAGTTTTCGCGAAGGTCGCATCAAGGCAGGCTGATAATCTCAACAAGTGCATGTGAGGCTGGCCTATACAGCCATACCTTGTGAAGCGGTCCCCATCGTAAAACGCATCCCACGCGCCTTCACAAGGTCATGCTGATGCAGGGTGCTGATGGTTAGAAACGAGTGTCGTTCAAATGGTGCCAATCATGGATGGACAACGGTGTTCTGCGTCTCCGCCACATGGTGATCAAAACGGTGCGACACACAAGGCCATGGTGACGAGGCCAAGGGGAAGTCCGCATGGACTTCAATCACCCGCATTCATTCCTCCATATGAAACCCGCCGATCCCAAAGCCGCCCTGATTCAATGGTGCATCGAACTCGAAACCCGCCTCCCGCAGACCAGCAATGTGTCGGTGGGCAATTATCACGCCGGGTATCCCATCACCACCGGCATCACGCTGGCTGGTGCCCGCAGCAATGCTCCTGCCTTCAACGCTGATACGTGGAAGGCCGAGCGCGATGGTTCCATCCGCTGCGAGGCCGGGCAGATGCCCTGCGAGTTTGTGTCGCCCATCCTCCACGGTGAGCAGGGAGTGGAGCACCTGATCGGATTCGTTGAATGGCTCAACGCCCTCGGTGCCACGGTGGATCGCTCCTGCGGCTGCCACATCACCGTGGGCATTGAGTCCATCATCGGCACTTCCGATACCAAAGCGGTGAGCGAGTTCATCCGCAAGCTTGCCCACATCGCCCGGTGGCACGCCCGCAGCCTCTACGGCCAGACGGGCACCGACCGCCACCTCAACCACTACAGTCACCCGCTCTATGAGCAGACTGCCGAGCACATGCGCAAGATCGTCACCTGCGAGCAGGAGCGGGTCAAAGCCGAGTGCGCCGAGCAGTGCGGGCGCGGCATGGTGAACTTTAGAAAAGCGTTCAAGCGTGACCGCAACGGGCGGTTCATCGGGGTGGTTGAGTTCCGCGTCTTTGCCGGCACGGTGAACATCGAGAAGATACTGCATCACCTTGCCAGCGTGCTCGGCCTGTGTCGCCGAGCCTGCGAGGTCCAATGCCTCGGCGGGTTCGGCAAGAACAAGATTCAAGCCAAGCGCACCGCCACGGCCTCTGACGGTCTGCGCTTGCTCTGGGACTACCTCGGGTGGACCGGCAGTGCGCGGCCCGTCGCCCTTGGGCTCTTCGGCAAGCTGCACTCGGAGTTCCGCCACTACCGCAAGAGCGCGCAGCGGCTCTGCCAGCAGTTCGATAGCCGCTACCCCGACGCGAACCTCTAAACCTTTGCCCAAGCTATACGCAGTCTGCGGATAGACGGGCCAAACCCAAGAACAACGAACCCAAGAACCGAACCTGATATGTGTGTGATCCTGATTTGTCCTGAAACCGTGCGCCCGAAGTCCGAGGTGCTGTATGCCTGTCATGAAGCCAACCCGCATGGCGCGGGCGTGGCATGGCGGGAAAGTGGCCGCGTGCGCTGGCAGAAGAACCTCAGTACTGGTGAACTCGTGACCCTGCTCAAGAAGCTGGAGGGCGAAGTGGTCATCCACTTCCGCTGGGCCAGCGTGGGAGGAGTCGATGCGCGATTGTGTCATCCCTTCCCCATCACGCCGAAGGCCAGCGTGAGCCTCTCGGGCATGGCCGAGAGTGTGCTGTTCCACAACGGCACTTGGAGCGGGTATGTGGATGCCCTGATGCGGCTGGAGCAGCATCGCAAGGAGCCACTACCAACCTCGCCGATGAGCGACACCCGTGCGGCGGCTCTCGTGGTCCACACCACTGGCCCCGAGGCGCTGCACAAGCTGCCAGGGCGCTGGGTGTGGATGAATGCGCAGGAGACGCGGCTCTATGGAGCTTGGGAGGAGTGGCGGGGCATGAAAGTGAGCAACACGCACTTCGTCCCGCGCCTGCGCGCCGCCCAAGCCCGACGTCACCACGCCAAAGCCAATGATCACCTTCCCCTGAGCCAGTCCTGCCTGTTTGCCTGCTAACCCAA
>JBIKIA010000553.1:0-3620 GCA_044361885.1 Prosthecobacter sp.
CCCGCCGCACAAGACGATGACCGTGGCGCTGATGTCAGTGCCACGGTCATCGTGTTGTCAGGGGCGGCTACCGGATTTCACACACCAGAGGCGGCGGGTGGCCGGTGACGGCGGATGCCTGTTCATTGTCTCCCGAACGATAAGACATGCATCCGCCGCTTCCAGGCAATGTTACTTGGAATGGAGTTCCTTGGCCTTGTCGTGGTGGGCCTTGAGGGCTGGAAGGGTTTTGTCAGCGAAGGCTTTGACGTCCGTGTCCTTGGACTCTTTCGAGATGTCTTCAAAGGCGCTCACGCAGGTCTTGTGGCTGCTGACGACAGCAGCGAGGTATTCTTTGTCGAACTCGGCACCGCTGTACTTTTCCAGTTTCTGGAAGGTGCCAGCGTCCTTTGGATCAATGACGGCAGAGAGGTCCACGTTCTTGTTGGTCGCGAGCATCTTGAGTTCGTCGTTCACTTTCGTGTGGTCGGTGACGAGCATTTCGGCGAAGGCTTTGACGCTGGCGTTTTCAGCCTTCTTCACGGCCAGGCCGGCGATCTTAACTTCAGCCGTGCCGTCAGCAGCGGCGTGCTTGATGAACTTCACTTCGTCGGAGGTGAGGCCGCTTTTGTTGTCTTCGGCACGGCTCTGACTGCCGAGGAAGAGCAGTCCGCACATGGCGAGGGTGGCGGAGGAAAAGAGGGTGATGGATAGGGTTTTCATATTTGTATTGATTTGGGTTGATGACGTTTTTGTTCGTGTCATCGGGGCCATGCTAGGAGAGGCATGACCCTTCCTCCATGGGGTGAACCCCCACTCTTTCTACATTCAATCTGGAAGCCGGGCAGATGCACGGCACCGGGAGAGACGGAATAATCAACCGTTAGGCACTCAGTCTTCCCATACCTTGAGCAGCTCCACCTCGAAGATGAGGGCCTCGTCAGGCCCGATGTCGAGTCCGGCTCCACGGCTGCCGTAGGCGAGATTGGCGGGGATGAAGAAGCGGAACTTGGCGCCTTCCTTCATGAGCTGGAGGCCTTCCGTCCAGCCCTTGATCACGCGGTTCAGAGGGAACTCGGCGGGCTCTCGTCCGGCGAGGTAGCTGCTGTCAAACTCGACTCCATTCAGCAGGGTGCCACGGTAGTTGACGACGACGGTGTCCGTCTTCTTCGGGCTCTTGCCGCTGCCTTCGCGGAGGATGAGGTATTGCAGACCGGACTTGGTGGTGACGACGTCAGGCTTGGTCGCGTTTTCAGAGAGGAAGGCTTGGCCGGTGAGGAGGGCTGGGGAAGGCATAAAAGGGGCGCGGTTTATGGATGACCTGAGGGGGCCGGGCAAGTGGGAATGAAGAGGCGTGCCTGAGGGGAACTGCTTGTGCTCCCATAGGCTCGGGTGTCTCGTCATGTCTATGAGCCAGCCTGCCTGCCCGATGTGTGAGATGAACGATGTGTTAGACCATGCCGACCGCTATGAATGCATGACCTGCGGTCACGAGTGGGCCAAGGAAGCCAGCGCCGATGCGCCCGAGGCAGAGCGGGTGGTGAAAGACGCCTATGGCCATGTGCTGGTGGATGGCGACATCGTGGCGATGATCAAAGACCTGAAGCTCGGCGGCACCTCTCAGGTGCTGAAGGTGGGCACGAAGTCGAAGCCGATCCGCCTGGTGGATGGCGATCATGAGATCTCCTGCAAGATGGATGGCCTGGCCATCGCGCTGAAAGCGATCTACGTGAAGAAGGTGACTGTGGCGGATTAAAGCCAGCCGAGTCAGACCGAGACCGGGTCACAGCGGCTTCACGGTGTCCCGCAAAGCCTTTGCTTCGGCTAGGAACTGGCGCAGTGCAGCCGCGTCTGAGTCATCCATGATGGCGATCAGGTCGGCCAAGGCTGCTGAGGCCTCGCGGAGCTGGGCGAGCAAAGCGGGGCGATTTCCCAAAGCGATGCCAGTCCAGAGGCCGGGATCACCTCCGGAGACGCGGGTGGTATCGCGGAAACCTCCCGCCACGCAACTCACCGCCGAAGGATCACCACGAAGCGCAGCCAGCGTGGTGACGGCTGCCATCATGTGCGGCAGGTGGGAAATGCGGGCCACCTTTTCATCATGCTCATCAGGTCCGAACTCCACAAGGCGGCAGCCGAGTGCGCTCCAGAAATCCCTGAGGCGCTCCAGATCCGCAGGGCGGGTCTGTGCGGTCGGGGTGAGCAGGCAGGCGGCTCTCTCAAAGAGGTTGGCACGGGCAGCATCAATGCCCGTCTTTTCCGAACCTGCCATGGGGTGACTGCCAATGAAGCGTGGGCCGAGGATGGGCTCCAGCTCGCGCACGACATGGCCTTTGACACTGCCGACATCGGTGATGAGGCAGTCCGCAGCCAGGTCCGCCTGCACGATCTGCTCCGCCAGGGCGGCCATGGTCTCGACCGGTGTGCAGAGGATGATCAGTGAGGCACCGCTGGCGGCGGCGGCGGCATCGGTGAAGAACTCCGCCTCGATCCCGCGCTGGCAGATGCCCGCCTCGGCGGTGTCGCGTCGCGCCCAGAAGCGCAGCCTCGTCTCCGGCATCCGCTCCCGGACGGCGAGTGCCAGCGAACCGCCGAGAAGACCGGGGCCGAAGATGGAAAGAATGCGTTCGCTGGGCATGGGAGGGCCGGAGGTGTAGCGGGGACAGGCTGCGATGCAATGGAATGACGCAGGCCGATGCAGCTTGGGTGAAGTTTCAGGCGCAGGCAGGCATGACTTGACGTATCCACCTTCCCTCCCGATTGCCCGCGCCCTCAGTTCTCAGTTCCCTCCGCCCTCCGCCCTCCGCGTCTTCTCTGTGAAAACCACTCTCCGCGTCTTTTCCTACCTCCGTCGTTACCCGATCATGGCCACTGCGCAGCTCTTCTGCGCCATCGCAGGGACGCTGATGGTCGTGGTCTTTCCGGCGGTCACGCGTGAGGTGCTGGACGTCGTGGTACCGAAGGCTCAGTGGGACAGGCTGACCCCGCTGGCGCTCATGGCTCTCGGCGCGTACTTTGCCCAGCATCTCTTCAACAGCCTGCGCATCCAGCTCAACAACACCTTCGAGCAAAAAGTCATCTACGACCTCCGCAGTGACATCTACCAGCGCCTGCAAACCCTGCCTCTCCGCTGGTTCGACAACCGCCCCACCGGCGACATCATGACCACCGTCAGCGAGGACATCCCCAGCGTGGAGCGCGTGCTCATCGACGGCATCGAGCAGGGCCTCGTCTCCGTGCTTCAGATCATTGTCGTCAGTGCCTTCATGTTTCAGGCGGACGCGCAGCTCACCCTCTACGCCCTCATTCCCATTCCCTTCCTCGCCGCCGGCGCTTTGGGCTACACCCTCTCCTCAAAAGACCGCCACCGCGCTGTGCGCAAGGCCAGCAGCGCCATGAACAGCCTCCTCCACGACAACGTGGCAGGCATGAGACAGATCAAAGCCTACGCCATGGAGCGCGAGGAGCACGCCCGCTTCAATGCCGCCAGTGAAGGGCTGAAGAAAGCCACGCTCCACGTCATGCGCATCTGGGCCATCTACCGTCCGGGGATGCACTTCCTCAGCAGTGTGGGCATGGTCATCGTGCTCTGGCTCGGCGCTCACGCTTTGAAGGAAGGCCGCATCGCTGCGGGGGACCTC
>JBIKIA010000093.1:0-12007 GCA_044361885.1 Prosthecobacter sp.
TTTCCATGGGCCCTGGCGGACGGCGTGATTGCCCTTCGGCCCACCCGTGCGCCAGAAAAGGCGTTCGTGCGGGAGACCGGCTTTTTCGCCGCTGAGGTAGGGCACGAGGTTCACGCCATCCATGGGACGATCCGTCGGCAGTTCACCACCGGCGAGGGCAAGGGCGGTGGGAAGGAAGTCGAGTGCGATGACGGGTTGATCAAACACGCCGGGCTTGAGCTTTGCCGGCCAGCTTACCAGGAAAGGCACGCGCATCCCGCCATCATGAAGGTCACCCTTTGCGCCACGCAGCGGGGAGTTGTCGGTGAAGTTGCCGATCTTCCGGGCACTCAGGTTCGGGCCGCCATTGTCGCTGATGAAGAAGATCAGCGTGTTGTCCCGCTGCTTTGTTTCGTCGAGCCGGGTCATGACCTGCCCGATGGCGGCGTCCATGGCGCAGATCATCGCGGCGTAGGTGCGGCGGAGTTCATTTTGGATGTGAGTCAGTTTTTCCAACCACGCATTCGGTGCCTGGAGGGGCGTGTGCGGTGCATTGAAGGCCAGGTAAAGCAGCCACGGCTGACCATCGGCAGCATGACGTTGGACGTAGGCCGTGGCTTCATCACCAAACTGAGTGGTCAGATAGCCGGTCTGCGGCTCGTCTTTCCCATTCCGGTTCAGCGGGATGGTGTACTCCGCGCTGCCGGGAACCGTGGGCAGGTATTGATGTCCGCCACCGAGCGCTCCGAAGTATTCGTCAAACCCACGCTTCATCGGGTGAAACTGCGGATGCGCACCGAGGTGCCATTTGCCCACGGCGCCTGTCGTGTAGCCCGCCTTTTTCATCAACTGGGGAAGCGTGATCTGATCCAGCGCCAGCCCTTCCACGGTGCTGTCCGGCTTCCAGCCAGGATTGTTTTCATGCCCGAAACGATGCTGGTAACGACCTGTCATCAGGCCCGCGCGTGTCGGACTGCAAAACGGGTGAGAGACATAGCCGTTCGTGCAGCGGATGCCAGAGGCGGCGAGCTTGTCGAGATGCGGCGTCGGGATCTCTTTGGAACCCTGGAAACCGACATCGTTGTAGCCGAGGTCATCCGCCACGATGAGGACTACATTGGGGCGTTGTCCGAAAACCGAGACAGTGAGGCAAAGGAGGCTGGTGAGGAGGAGTCGGGGCATGGTGTCGCAAGGAAACGTCTCTCGCGTGTGTGGCTTGCGTGCGTTTTCCGCCGGGTTTTAAAACCGCCATACCAGCGTGCGCTTTGGAAGCTCGCTCGACGGTCCCAAGTTGCACGCGCGGGCCGTCGCCGCTAAGGCAGCTTCACTCATGGCGAAGATTCGCATCAAAAACCTCGGCAAGATCGTGGCGTGGCTCATCCGCGCCATCGGCGTGACGCTGCACTTCGAGGTCGAGGACCGCGCAGGTGTTTTTATCACCGGACGCTCCAACGGGATCTGGGCCTTCTGGCACAACCGCATGTTCGTGATTCCCTACCTGCATGACCGTTGGTTCCCCCACATCCCCGGCGCTATTTTGAGCAGCCCGAGCGGCGATGGGCAGATCATCGCCGATGCCTGCGCACAGTTTGGGTTTGAAGCCGCGCGCGGCTCCAGCTCGAAGCCACAAAAGGGCCTGAGCGCGCTCATCATGCTGGCGGAAAAAGTGAAAGAGGGCCGCGATGTCGGCATCACGCCAGATGGACCGCGAGGACCCATGTACCAGATCCAGCCCGGCATCATCAAGCTGGCCCAGCTCACCGGTGGCACCATCGTTCCCGTGCGGGTGCTCTACTCGCGCGCCATCCGTTTCAAGACCTGGGACGAGTTCATGCTGCCGCTGCCATTCTCCACCGTGCGCATCATCTTCGAGCCGACGATGACCGTCCCGCGTCGTCTTTCAGAGGAAGATTTCGAGCAACAGCGCGCCACTTTGCAGGACGTGATGCGCGTCGGAGCCTGAGCTGGAAAAAGCCGGTTGCCAGCATACGGGACATGTGTCCAGTATATTGGCAGACATGAATCCGGCCTTTCAAACTCATCTCACCACCCAGCTCGACGCCATCCGCTCCGCTGGCACTTACAAGCGTGAGCGCGTGCTCTCCACACCTCAGGGCACACTCGTGCGGGCGAACGGCAGCGCGGCGGTGCTGAACATGTGCGCGAACAACTACCTCGGTCTCGCCCAGCATCCGAAGTTGCGGCAGGCAGCGCATGAGGCGCTGGAACATTGGGGTTACGGTCTGGCGAGTGTGCGCTTCATCTGCGGCACACAAGCTGTGCACAAGGAGCTGGAAGCCTCTTTGTCCGACTTCCTCGGCACCGAGGATACCATTCTTTATGGATCGTGTTTTGACGCGAACGGCGGTCTGTTTGAGACGATCCTCGGTCCTGAAGACGCGATCATCAGCGATGAGTTGAACCACGCGTCGATCATCGACGGCGTGCGCCTGTGCAAAGCGCAGCGCTATCGCTACAAAAACTGCGACATGGCCGATCTGGAGGCCCAGCTCATCGCCGCCGATGCCAAAGGCGCGCGCTTCAAGCTCATCGCAACCGATGGCGTGTTCTCGATGGATGGCTTCATCGCGCCGTTGAAGTCGATTTGTGATCTGGCGGACAAATACGGCGCGCTGGTGATGGTGGATGACTCGCACGCCGTCGGCTTCATGGGCAAGACGGGGCGCGGCACGCACGAGCACTGCGATGTCATGGGCCGCATCGACATCCTGACCGGCACGCTCGGCAAAGCACTCGGCGGAGCCAGCGGCGGCTATACGAGCGGGCGAAAGGAAATCATCGAGCTGCTGCGGCAGCGCTCGCGGCCCTATTTGTTTTCGAACACGCTGGCACCGATCATCGCGGGGGCATCGCTCGCGGCTCTGGAGCTGCTCAAGAAGTCCACGAACCTGCGCGACAAGCTCGAAGCCAACACACGCTACTTCCGTCAGGCGATGACAAGCGCGGGATTCAACATCGTGCCGGGCGAGCATCCCATCGTGCCCGTGATGCTTGGCGATGCCGCCCTAGCCTCAAAATTTGCCGACGCCATGCTGGAGCGCGGTGTTTATGTCATCGGTTTCAGCTTCCCTGTCGTGCCGCAGGGGAAGGCGCGAATCCGCACGCAGATCAGCGCGGCGCACACACGGGAGGATTTGGAACGAGCGGTGAACGCGTTTACGGAAGTGAAGCATCAACTCGGCATTTAACTTTGAAAACAATCCTGACATTCCTTGCGCTGCTCCTCTCAGCAGGCTTCGCCGAAGACCTCTGCAAACAACCATCGCCCGAAGAGATGGCAAAGGCGGCTGGCGTGAAATTGCCGCCATCGCCGTGGCATGTGGCGAATGTGTGGTGGGACTTTGAGAAGCCGGTGGGGCATTTCACCTCGCTGGAGGTCGATGTGACCATCGACCGCGATGTGCCGAGCGATTACAATCTCTACATCTCGCCCTGCGGCATCGCGAAGATCAACGGGCTGCAATTCTACGGCGGCATCCAGACGAACATTAATGGTTGGGTAAGCAAGGAAAGCCGCGAGCGCGTGCATCGTGGCAAAGGCGGCATCTTCTCACGCTGGTCGAGCGACAAGACGACGCCCATCGGCCTCGATCATGTGCGCACGGCAGCGGAGGACTGCCTCGTCGAGAGTGCAGGCTACGAAGGCGAGTTCGCGAGCGTGCGGCGTCCGTTTGCGTGGACGAAAGGAACCTACACCTGGTGTATCACGAAAGGCGCGACCGAAGGCGAGAGCACCTGGTTCACCTGCACGATCCGTGATGCGGCAGGTAGTGTGCATGAAGTCGGCAGCCTGCGGTTCGAAGGCAGCGACTTCACCTTCTGGGAGAAGCACTCCGCCTTCGTCGAAGTGTACAGCACGTCAAAGATCCCGAACTCAGGCATTCCGAAAGTGAACGTGACCTTTGGCTGGCCGCGACTAAATGGGCAGAAGGTGCCACTCAAGAAGGCACATGCCTATTATCCTGATAAAGGCGGCCCCGATTCGCCGGATTGCGCGTGGGTGAAGGCCGAAGGCGAGAACTGCGTGGTCGAGGTCGGACCCATCTTCAAGCGCGATGAAACGAAACGGCGGCATGGTCTCGACCTCAAGCCCAACCCATGACCAGCATGGACACGCTCTCCGCCACACTGCTGCTTCTCACTATCATGGACCCACTGGGGAACGTGGCGACGTTTGTGTCCGGGCTGCGACCTGTGCCACAGGAGCGGCGGCTGCGAGTGATCGCGCGGGAACTGGTTATCGCGCTGGTGATCTTGATCGTGTTTTTGTTCGCAGGACCGTGGCTGCTGGGACTGTTGCATTTGAAGCAGGAGGCGCTGTTCATCAGCGGCGGCATCGTGCTGTTCTTGATTGCGCTGAAGATGATCTTCCCACCATCGCGGCATGAGGCGGATGAGCCACAGGTCGAGCCCTTTATCGTGCCTCTGGCCACACCCATGATCGCGGGGCCATCTGTGCTGGCGACGCTGCTGGTGCTCGTAAGCACGCAGCCGGAGCAGCTCTGGAATTGGTTTGCAGCGCTGCTGATCGCGTGGTGCATCACGGCGGCGGTACTGTTGTGTGCGCCAGCCATTGCGCGCGTGCTCAAAGAGAAAGGCTCCATGGCCGTCGAGCGACTCATGGGCATGCTGCTGGTCTTGGTGGCCGTGCAGATGTTCCTCAATGGCATCGAGCATTACCTCAAACGCTGACCCATTCTATGCGATCCCTCATCACTCTCATCCTGCTCGCTTTCGTCACACAGCTCGCGGCGCATGGTCCTGGCAAAGACGGCGCTTTTGGCGGCAAACGCGTGCTGTTCATCGGTATCGATGGCTGCCGCGCGGATGCCTTGATCGCGGCGATGGAGCGTGGTCTCGCTCCGCAGATGAAGGTGCTGAGCGAGAGCGACGGTGGGCTGCTGACGCGGAAGTTTTATACGGGCGGTGAGATCGACACGCCAACGCATCAGCCCACCATCAGCGGTCCTGGCTGGAGCAGCCTGCTCACGGGCGTGTGGATGAACAAACACGGTGTGAAGGACAATAACTTCATTGGCGGACGCTATCAAACCTACGCGCACTTCATGCGCCGCATCAAAGAGGTGAGCCCGACGGCGTGGTGCGCCTCCTTTGCCGACTGGCCGCCGATCCACACGAAGATTGCTGGCTTCTCGAAGTCCGGGGAGGTGGAATTTCTCGATGAGAAGTTCACGGCCACACCGGACGCCTCGCGTCACTACATCGACAACCCTGAGAAGGACATCGAAGTGCGTGATGAAGCGCTGAAGTCGCTGCGCACACGCAACGCGGACGCGATGTTCGTCTATTTCGGTCAGGTGGATGAGTTCGGGCACGGCGCGACGGATTCGCGGGCGAACTTTTCGCCCGACAGCACGCTGTATCTGAATGCGATCAGCCATGTGGACTCGCATGTCGGCGAGCTGGTGCGCGCGATGCGAGCACGGCCCAACTTTGCTGAAGAAGACTGGCTCGTGCTCATCACCACCGATCACGGTGGGCGCGGCAATGGCCACGGCGGCGACAGCGAGGCGGAGCGGAACATCTGGCTCATCGCTCATGGGAAAGCGCTGCCACGCGAGAAGCTCCTGAATGAACCGACACCACAGACAGCACTCGTCCCAATGATCTACCAGCACCTCGGCATCACCCCGAAAGCCGAGTGGAATCCCGAACCTCCCAAGCCATGAAATTCATTCTACCAATCGTTCTCACCTTCTTCGCCGCCTCCATTCAAAGCGCCGAACCGACCGCAGCATGCTCGATACATTTCGGCTGGCCCTCGCCAGCAGCGACATGGTTTTACAATGAAGCCACGGTGCAGAAAAGCACACGCGGCAGCTACTTCATGGTCTGTGGCTGGAACACCGGTTACTTCGGCATTCAGGAACGTGGCGACGGCAGCAAGGTCGCCATCTTTTCCGTGTGGGACCCGGCAAAGGGCGACAACCCAAACAACGTGCCGCTAGAACAGCGCGTGGAAGTTTTGCATGAAGGCAAGGACGTCGAAGTCTCGCGCTTTGGAGGCGAAGGCACGGGCGGAAAGAGCATGACGCCGTTTGATTGGCAGATCGGAGAGAAGGTGCGCTGCATCGTGCAGGCCACGGTCGAAGGCGAGAAGACTGCGTATGCCGGCTGGCTTTATCTGCCGAAGACGCGCGAGTGGAAGCATCTCGTCACCTTCCGCGTGACGACGGGCGGCAAGCCGCTCTCGGGTCTGTATTCGTTTGTGGAGGACTTCCGTCGCGACACCAAGAGCGTGAAGGAAGAGCGCCGCTGCGATTTCGGCAATGGCTGGATCAAGACCACTGACGGCAAGCTGCAAGCCATCACCGAGGGTCGCTTCACTTGCTCACGCGCCAAGAATGAGGCGCAGGAACTGATCAATGCCGGACAAACAGAGTCAGCGTTGTTTCTCGCCAATGGCGGCGAGGTGAAGCGTGTGGTCGAGGTTGGCTCGATGCTCAAACTGCCTGCTGTTTCCACCACAGCTCCGCAGGATCTCCCAGCGGAACTCTTGAAGTGATCATGCCTGCCTGGATCGAATACTTCGCCGTCGCTGTCTGTGCGATCTCCGCTGTCCTCGCAGCGGAGGGGAAGCGCATGGATCTCTTTGGCGTGATGGTACTGGCGCTGGTGACGGCGGTGGGTGGCGGTACCATTCGTGATCTATGTTTAGGTGCAGAACCGGTCTTCTGGATTCAGCAGCCGCATCATGTGTGGACGGCTCTGATCGCGGCAACGGTGACCTTTGTGCTCGTGCGATTCGTACATCTGCCAGGGAAGATGCTCGCCATTGCAGATGCCTTTGGATTGGCCCTGTTCGGTATCGCGGGAACGGAGAAGGCGCTGGCCTTCGGTGCGCCGGGCATTGTCGCAATACTGCTGGGTATCGTCACGGGCGTCGCAGGCGGCATTTTACGCGACGTACTGCGCGGGGAGTTGCCGCTGGTGTTTCAGCCAGATGTGAATCTGTATGCGACAGCGGTGTTCGTCGGCGCGCTGGTGTTTGTGCTGCTACACGAATGGCTGCCTGTTTCGGAGACACATCGCTACATCAGCATGGCGGTCATTTTGCTGCTACGACTGGCGGCGATGAAGTGGCGGTTGAGGCTGCCGACCTTCAAGACACGGGAGAGGAAATGAGAGAGCTGTAAGTGGCCGGGCGTAGTTTGCGCCGATGTTTTCCGCAACGCCCAGCACTCCGTTTAACCGCCGCGAATGGCTTCGCGTGGGTGGATTGGGTTGTTTGGGATTGTCACTGCCTTCGCTGCTTCAGGCAAAGTCGGTGCCGAGCAAGGACGCCGCCTTTGGCAGGGCCAAGAGCTGCATCATTCTCTTCCTCAGTGGTGGACCACCCCAGCACGAGACCTTTGATCCAAAGCCAGACGCACAGCTGGAGATTCGCGGGGACTTCAAATCGATCCCGACTTCAGTGCCGGGGGTGCATTTTTCCGAGACGCTGCCCCGCACAGCCAAGCTCATGCATCACCTCTCGGTGATCCGCTCGATGACCACGGGCATCAACGCACACTCCACCAGCGGATGCTTCATGCTCACCGGCTATGCGCCCACATCGAAGGCCGAGAGCGTGCCACCGAGCGGCAATGACTGGCCGAGCATCGCAGCGGCCGTGGGTGCGCTAAAGCCGAGCAAACACTCGCCTCTGTCATCCGTCGTCCTGCCCGAGCGAATCGAGAACAATGGCAATGTCGTCTGGCCCGGCCAGAACGGCGGCTTCATGGGCGGGCCATGGCATCCGCAGCTCATCAAATGCGATCCCAGCGCAGAGCGACTCCGCATCGAGGGCATGTCCCTGGTGGACGGCATGACCAATCTGCGCCTGTCAGAACGTGGCAGTCTGCTGCGGCAGTTTGACGAAGACTTCCGTCGCACGCTGGGCAATCCGCAGATCGAGGAAGCGGGCATCATGCAGCAACGCGCCTTCGATTTGATCCACTCGGAGGCCAGCCGCGCGGCACTCGAAATCGAACGCGAGCCTGCTGCTATGCGCGATCGCTATGGCCGGGGCAGGTTTGGGCAAAGTGTGCTGCTCGCGCGACGGCTCATCGAATCTGGCACTCGACTCGTGCAGGTGAACTGGCCGCGCGAGCCAGGCGATCAGAATGAAGGCAGTCCGCTCTGGGACACCCATCAGCGCAACGGCCCACGCGTGCGCGAGGTGCTCGCGCCGCAGTTCGATGTCGCCTATTCCGCTTTGATCCAGGATCTCCAGTCTCGTGGCTTGCTCGATGAAACGCTCGTCGTCGTCATGGGCGAGTTTGGGCGTTCGCCCACGATCAACAAGAGCGGCGGGCGTGATCACTGGGGCAATGTTTTCTCCGTCGCCCTCGCGGGTGCTGGCATCCCTGGAGGTCAGATCATCGGTGCGAGCGATAAGCTTGGCGGCTTCCCCGAAGATCGCCCTGTGACTCCTCCGAATCTGGCCGCCACCCTGTTTCATCTGCTCGGCATCCAGCCCAATCACGAGTTCCTCGATCCTATCCAGCGGCCTCGTGCCGTCACGGATGGTGGCGTGCCGTTGCGTGAGATCGTGGGAGTTTAGTCTCCGATAAATTCGTGGAGCACCGGTTGCCAGCCTCAGCGGCAGCGCTTTAATCCTCACCTATGAATCGTGACGTCATTGAGGTCCAAGTGCGCGCCGTCCTGCCGCTGGACGGTAGTTTTGCCGTGTTCCTGGGCAACGACGAGAAGACCTTTGTCATCTACGTGGATGAGTCGGTCGGCTCGGCGATTTCGATGTTCATGCGCGGCGTGTCCAAGGAACGACCGCTCACACATGACCTCCTCGCCTCGGTGCTGCTGGCGTTCGGAGCCAAGGTGGACCGCGTGATCATCAATAATGTCCAAGGCAGTGTGTTCTTCGCACGCATCATTGTTTCGGCGGAGAATGAACTGCATGCACGGAAGGTCATCGAGCTCGATGCACGGCCCAGCGACAGTCTGGCGCTGGCCCTTCAGCAAAGTGCGCCCATCTTTGTAGCGAAGCATGTGCTGGACAGCGTGGAGGACGTCACGAACACCCTGGCTGAGATCGAGAAACGCAGTGCCGAAGAAGCGGCTGCTTCGGCTGGTGCCGAGGTGGATGCAGATGTTGAAGACGATATTGAAGACATCGATCCCGACGACCTCGACCTCGAAGCGCTGGCAGGCCTGAAGATCGACGAAGATAACGACGATGAGGGTGGCTTCGACGACGGCTACGGCCACCTCGATGATGACGACGACGAGGGTGAGGAGTGGAAGAAGGGGAGCTGAGCCGCGCTTGCACGCAGTGTCTCAGCCCGCCATGCTCGACGGCGTGATCTGTGCCCGTTTATCCTTTGTCATCAGCCTCGGCCTCGCGGTCGTGGCTGCGCGGGCGCAGACTTTTCAGGAGACGCTCGGGCTCCAGCCGGTGAAAGTCACGCTGGATGAAGTGGTACGCGGCGTGATGGAAAAGAGCCTCGATGTGCGCATCGAGTGGCTGAACTGGGCCGTGGCAGATCAGCAGACAGATGCCGCACTGGGCAAGTTTGATCCTGCCTACTTCCTCACCTCCACCTGGCGCGAATCCAACCTGCCGCAGAACGCGCTCGATTACGTGCAGACCGGCGGGATCATCATTCCGCTGACGGAGCCGCGATTGTTTCAGCAGCAGAGCCTGCTCACGCAAACTGGTATCTCCGGTAAACTGCCGACGGGCACGGAGTACAAGATCTTCGCCAGCACGGGCGAGTTTCGGAATGATCTGAACCGCGAACGGCCACCGGCCATCTTTTATCCTGAATATGCCGCCGCCATCGGCGTTAGCCTGACTCAGCCGCTGCTGCGCGACTTTGGTCCATCGGTGAATCTCGCGGAGGTGCGCATCAGCCGCCGCAATGCTGCCATCGCGGATGCCAAGTGGGAGCTGCAATTTCAGCGCTCGCTGTCGCAGGTCATCTCGCAGTACTTCGACCTCATCTTCGCCATCGAAAACGTGGAGGTGAAGCGCGAGGTGGCGGCCTTTGCCCGTGCGCTCGTCGCGGAGAATCAAAAGCGACTCGAACTCGGCGTACTGTCTCCGGCGGATGTTCAGGAAGCCGAAGTCGCCGTCGCCGTGGCGCACGAGGAGATCATCTCCGCGCTCAGCGCCGTGGTGGAGAAGCAGATCACACTGAAAACGCAGATGCTCGGCTCTGTGGATGAGGGCGCAGGCATCGTCTTCCTGCCGAAGGATTCCCTGCCCTACATCGCGCCGCCGCTGGATCGCGCACGGTATTTGCAGAGTGCGCTTCAGCGGCGGCCGGATCACCGCAGCGCGCTCGAAGAAGCGG
Source organism: Prosthecobacter sp. (assembly GCA_044361885.1). Taxonomy (GTDB): domain Bacteria; phylum Verrucomicrobiota; class Verrucomicrobiia; order Verrucomicrobiales; family Verrucomicrobiaceae; genus Prosthecobacter. The sequence goes on from JBIKIA010000093.1 coordinate 10,320, forward strand.
ACAAGCAGGCGATCATCGTGAAGTACATGCGCAATCAACTCCTGCCTCGTCTCGACCTGCAAGCCACGCTCACGGCGAACGGACTCAGCGGCGACTACGGCAGTGCTTTTGAGCGTTCATTCAATCGCCAAGGCTACGACACGCAGGTCGGTTTCCAGTTCAGCATCCCGCTTGGCAATCGGTCGGCGAAGGCGAACCGCAACGCCGCCGAAAGCCGTCAGCAGCAGGCCATTTTAAACATCGCCCGCAGTGAGCTGACGATCTCCACCGAGCTCGACACCGTGCTCGCGCGTGTCAGAGCTGCTCGCGCCAAGATGGAGTCCACTCGCGAGTCGGAGCGCCTCGCCGAGAAGCTGCTGGAGACGGAACGTAAGCGACTGGAGACTGGCCTCGCACGCACTTTTGATGTGCTCCGCGCCCGCGCCTCGCTGGCTGAGGCACGCACGCGACATCTCGCCGCTCATGCGGAGTACAATCAATCCGCCACGCAGCTTCATCTCGTCGCCGGCACCCTGCTGGAGCGCTACGGCATCCGCATTGATCGCAGCGGAGCCGCACCTCAGGCCGTGCGCACTTCTGGCAAACAGTGACCTTCTTTTCATGAACCCAGCCCTCACCCTCCTCCCCAGCTCCGACCCTGCCCAGCTTCTGCGATTCCGTGATCGCCAATACTCAGCCGAGCTGATCGCCACCGCGCTGCTGCACTTCGATTTCTTTACCTGGCTTGGAGAAAACGATGGCGCCACGAGCGATGCCATCGCGGCTCACTTCGGTTTCATCGCCAGGCCGCTGGATGTGCTGCTGACGCTCTGCCGGGCTAGCGAACTCGTGAGCACGGATGCGGCGGGTAGTCACCATCTCACCGCGCAGGCTCGGGAGCATCTGGTCAAAGGTTCGCCGTGGTTCCTGGGGCCGTATTATGCGCCGATCAAAGACACGCCCATCGTCCAAGGCTTCCTGCAAGTGCTGCGCACTGGCAAGCCGGGCAACTGGCAGGCAAAGTCCGACGCGAAGGACTGGCATGAGTCGATGCTCGAACCCGAGTTCGCGCGCAGCTTCACCGATCTCATGAACAGCCGCGGCATGGTCTTCGGGCAGTTCTTGGCGAAGGGCATCACGCCGCATCTCGGCCAGCGGCGGCACTTGCTCGATGTCGGCGGCGGCTCCGGCATCTACTCTTCCACCATGGTGGCGGCGCACTCGCAACTCAGCGCCACCGTCTTGGAGCAGTCACCCGTGGACGCCATCGTGCGGAAGGAGATTGGGAAGCACGGCCTGACGGATCGCGTGCAGGTCGTGGCGGGAGACATGTTTCAGGTCACTTGGCCGCAGGCAGACATCGTGCTGCTCTCGAATGTGCTGCACGACTGGGACGTGGCCGAAGCCCGCGCGCTGCTGGTGAAAGCAGCGGAGACTCTGCCCAGCGGTGGCCTGCTCGTGATCCACGATGCCTTCATCCACGATGACAAAGCCGGACCCATGGCCGTGGCGGAATACTCAGCGCTGCTCATGAACATCACGCAGGGCAAATGCTACACCGCAGCGGAGTATGCGGAGCTGATGAGCGGGCTCGGTTTCGAGCCCGGGAAGTATCAGGACACCGTTGCCGATCGTGGCTTCATGACGGCGGTGAAACGATGAAGGCGGGATCGAGTCCCGCCTTCAAGAGATGAACGAGTTGGAAAACT
>JBIKIA010000094.1:0-11997 GCA_044361885.1 Prosthecobacter sp.
GGAATGACCACCTCACCGCCGCCTGCCTTGATCGCGTCGTCGATGAACCGCTGAATCTCCGCCTCCGGCAGCGCCAGGGCGGGCGAAACGGCGGAGATCAGCAGCAGGACAAGCGGGGGGAGAAACTTCATGGCCGGGAAAAGACGATCCCAACAGGCTCGAACTCGCTTTCAATCTTCAGCTACTTAGTGAAAGCGGCCACGACACGTGGAGCGGAACCCTTTTTTAGCGCGAAGACTTCCGGGCTCGCGGCATGGGGGTCGTCCTTGTAGCGCACGGCGAGGTCAGCGATGAACTCTTCCAGTGCTTCAGCTTTGGCAGGAAAGACGAACAAGGAGTGTCTGTCGGGCAGCGCGACCCAGATCTCGGAGCCAAACATCTCTTCGAAGATCACGGGTAACGATGGGGCGATGAGCAGCGAAGCCATGACAGGCCGATCACCGCGATAGACAGCGTAGGTCACCTTGCCGTTGGTACCTTTGATGAGGTCGGGTTTGATCTCGGTGAGCAGGCGCTCGGCGGTCTTTTTCGAGCGCTCGGCAAAGGTCTCCGGGCTGAGGCCGAGCTTGGCGAAGTCTTCCTTCGGATACACCTCGATGCCAGGCACATCGGCGATCTCGCGGGCTGGAGTAAGCACCGTGGCCTGCGCGCCTTCGGGGACGATGGAGCGCTCGGTGCGCATCTCTCGCGGCTCAGGGAGCATGAGCAAAGTTTCGAGACGTGGCTTTTCCTGCGAGAGGGCCGTGGTGGTGAGCAGGAGGAGGGCGAAGACGGATTTCATCCCGCGAAGGATGCACGCGGCGGGCAGGTTCGCCAGCTTGGAGATCAAAGCTCTTGCGCGGCTTACCGCTCGCGGCTTGATGGGCGGCATGATCGCCTTTCTCCGGGGAAAACTCGTCGAATCCATACCGCACCAAGCCATCGTCGATGTCGGCGGTGTCGGCTATCTCACGAACATTCCGCTGACGACCTTTGATAAGCTGCCGCAGCAGGGTGGCGAGGTGAAGCTGCTGACACATCACCACGTCACTGAGCGCGAGCACACGTTGTTCGGCTTCTTCACCAATGATGAACGCGATCTGTTCCGGCTGCTGATGGATCGTGTATCAGGCATCGGGCCGAAGATGGCGCTCTCAGTGCTGAGCGGGATGCCGGTGGTGGCTTTCAAAGACGCGGTGATCCGCAATGACACGGCGGCACTGGCGCGGATCAAAGGCGTGGGCAAGAAGACGGCGGAGCGGATCGTGCTGGAGCTGAAGGACAAGGTCGGCGTCGTGGATGCCTGGCAGGCTGCCGTGGTCGCCAAAGGCACGCACGATCCAAAGCAGGAAGCGCTGAGTGACGCGGTGCTGGGCTTGATCGCCCTCGGCTACAAGCAGAGCGAGGCACAGAAGGCGGTGAATGCCGTCGTGAAGCAGCCCGGATTTGAGATGGGGAATGGCCCGGACAAGATCATCCGCGAGGCACTGCGCGAGTTGCAGTAAGGCATCCTCAAAACCCAAACACCATCGGTCCGGGGATGATCTTCACGCCACCAGTGCCGAGGGGGTTGCCTTTCGTCTCTTCGATGGTGTCCACGACGTTGTCTTTGAGGTTCACGGCAAGACTGCCGGTCTCGACCTTGATGTAGGTCACGGTTTGCACGGCGCGGCCAAAGGCATCCAGGGTGGTGTTGTACTGCGGCACGCGCTCGTAGATGACATACTCGATCTTCTCTTCCTTGCCGGTGGTGCTCAGTTTGCTGGATTTGCGGGTGGGTTTGCCCAAGGATGACGCGACTTCCTCGCCCGTCATGCCGAGCGCGATTTGATGTGCAGCAATGAGTTCCTCGACCTTGGTTTGGCGCTCGTGGAGTTTCTTTAAATTCGTGACGAGGTTCGGATCAGGATGTGCGACGGCGGCAGTGGGAAGCCAGCCGGAGGTGTCGCCATGACGGGCTTTCCCTCGGACGCGGAAGGCAGTGTCTGACATGCCGACGAGCTTCACGATGGTGCCTGGGGCCATGGAGCCGATGGCGCGATCCAGCTTCGAGCTGACGTAGATCGGCGAGTCTTGCATGACCTTCATGAAGACGGCCTTGGGCAGGATGTCCTCGACATGAATGGTGCCAGGCTCGACGGCGAGTCGTGAGCTGGGACGCTTGGCTGTTTGAGCGCTGAGCGTGCCGAGAAAGACGGCCAAGAGTAGAAGGATGAGTTTCATGGCGGGCGGAGGATAGCAGACTCCGACGCGCCTTGGGAAGCCTTTGTTCGACTTCGTTGAAGCCGACCGACTAGTCCACACGCTTCGCGCGTGGCTCGCGGGCGACGGTATCTTTGCCGCCAGAGCTGGTAACAAAAGGTCCATCGGCCATCGGGGCGACGTTGGTGAAGCCGACTTCGGGCATGTCGCTCGGTTTGCCGGCTAGGGGGAATTCTTTCCGCAGGGGGAAGAAGGGGTAGCCCTCCCACATGAGGATGCGGCGGAGATCAGGATGACCGGAGAACTTGATGCCCATCATGTCCCAGGCCTCGCGCTCGTGCCAGTTGGCCGTGGGCCAGACATCGCAGACAGTAGGCACGTCCTCACCATCGGGGATTTTGGCGCGCACGCGAAGGTGCTCGTGGTGGCCGTAGCCGTAGATTTCATACACGACCTCGAAGCGGGGCTCCTCGCCCATGTGATCAAGCGTGGAGAGGTCCACGAGGTAGTCAAAGCTCAGCTCATCGCGGCAATACTTCAGCAGCGGCTTCGCGGAGGCGAGGCTGACGTGGAGCGTCTGCTCGCCACGAAACTCGGTGGTGCTGAGCACGGCTTCTCCAAATTTTTCCTTCAGAGCGGTGACCATTTGCGCGGCGTTCATGGGCGGAGTCAATGACTTGAGATTCAATGGGGCGGCAGATCAGGCGGAGAGTTCGTTGAAGAACTCCTTCTTCTGGTCCTCGATGGCGTGCTCGGTCTCGATCTTCTTTTGCAGGCGCATCAGGCCCTCAAGCAGCGCCTCAGGGCGTGGAGGGCAGCCGGAGATGTACACGTCCACGGGGATGAGATTGTCGATGCCCTGGAGCACGGCGTAGCTACGATACATGCCGCCGCTGGAGGCGCAGGCACCCATGGCGATGCACCATTTCGGCTCGGGCATCTGGTCCCAGATGCGCTTCACAGAGAGCGCCATTTTGTAAGTGACGGTGCCAGCCACGATCATCACGTCGGCCTGACGCGGGGAGAAGCGCATGACCTCCATGCCGAAACGGCTGAGGTCATAACGGCTGCACGCGGCGGCCATCATCTCGATGGCGCAGCAGGCGAGGCCCATCGGCATCGGCCAGAGGGAGTTTTTGCGCATCCAGTTCGCAGCCGCATCGAGCTTCGTGAAAACGATGTTTCCCTCGATCTTCGAGTCGTAGGCGGCATGGGTTTCAGCAGGGGCGACCATGGTTTTTGGGGGGCAAAATTGTTCGCAGGGATACGCCCCTGCCTCCCCCCGGGCAACCCCTTTGTGAAAGTTTTCACAAGCACGGCAAAGGCCCGTTTTCGCAAGCCTCAGCCTGTCTCCCACAGCGGAGAGTGGGCATGACGGCGTGAGGAAGGGTAGCCTCGGAGCGTTTAATCCGACCTGTGACCTCCATCATCGCCTTCTTTGTCATCGCGCTCGTCTCGCTAATCGTCGTGCGGGTCGGGTCCACGGCGCTAATGATGACGGGCCTGAGCTATGACACCGCCAGTTTCCAGGCTTACTCCGCCTTTTTCGGCGTCGGCTTCACTACCCGGGAGGCCGAGATGGTGGTGAATCACCCCGTCCGCCGCAGGATCATCCGAGATCTGATTTTGGCGGGCAATGTAGGTCTCACCTCCGCGCTCGCCACATTGGTGGTCACGCTCATGCAGTCGGCCACGACGGCGCGACTGCTGATGCTCGTGGGTCTGGCGATCCTCGGCCTGATCGCCCTGCTGATGCTCTCAAAGGTCGGCTGGCTGCAAAAACTGCTCGATCACACGATCCAGCGCGCTTTGGAAACCACCGGCATGGTCCGTGCGCTCGACTACGAGCTGCTCCTGCGCATCCAGCACGGCTACGTCGTGTCTGAGATCGAGGTGTTGGCGGACACCTACCTCGCTGGCCGTGCTCTCCGAGATTCACGCCCCTGGGATCGGGGCGTGGTCATTCTCTCCGTGAGTCACAACGGCGAACTCATCCCCGGTCTCCCCGGCCCCACCGATATTATCCGGCCCGGTGACATCGTCACCGCCTACGGCAAAGAAGCCTCGCTCAAAGCCATGGTGGAGTCTTTGAAGAACGATCCCGTGCCGGGACCGGCGGAGTAATCACCCGATGATCTCCTTGATCGGATGCTGGCTCTCCACGCCGGTCAAACGCGCATCCAACCCGGCAAACTTATACGTCAGCCGCTCGTGATCGATGCCGCATTGGTTGAGGATGGTGGCATTGATGTCGTTCAGGTGCGCGGGGTCGGTGGCGATGTTGTAGCTGAATTCATCGCTCTCGCCGTAGGTCGTGCCGCCTTTGATGCCGCCGCCGGCCATCCACATGCAGAAGTTTCGCGGATGGTGATCGCGACCGTAATTCGTCTGCGAGAGTCCGCCCTGCGAATAGACGGTGCGGCCAAATTCACCGCCCCAGATGACGAGTGTGCTGTCGAGCAGGCCACGCTGTTTCAGATCAGTCAAAAGAGCGCCGATGGGCTGGTCGGTGTCGGCGCATTGCAGGCGGATATCGGCAGGCAAATTGCCATGCTGATCCCAGCCGCGATGCAGCACCTGCACCACGCGTGTGCCGCGCTCGATGAGCCGACGCGCGAGGATGGCGCTGGCGGCAAAGCTACCCGGCTTGAGCACTTCGGGGCCATACATGTCGAGCGTGGCCTGGTTTTCTTGTTTCAGATCGACCAGTTCCGGCACGCTCGTTTGCATGCGGAAGGCCATCTCATACTGCGAGATGCGCGTCTGGATTTCGGGATCGCCGAACTTCTCAAAGCTGTGCGCGTTCATCTGCGAAAGCGTGTCGAGCATCGCGCGACGATTCGCGGGCGAGACGCCGTCCGGGTTCTGCATGTAGAGCACGGGATCACCCACAGCCCGCAGCGCCACACCACTGTATTTGCCGGGCAAAAAGCCACTGTTCCACATGCGAGTGAAAAGAGCCTGCGCCATCGCCTTGGCACTCCATTTCGGTGTGAGCACGACAAAGGCTGGCAAATCATTGCTGACGCTGCCGAGTCCGTAACTGAGCCACGAACCGAGGCTCGCAAAGCCCGGCACCTCGCGTCCGGTCATTACAAAGGTGCAGGCCGGGTCGTGGTTGATCGCGTTCGTGTGCACCGTCTTGATCAAAGCGATGTCATCGACGTGCTTCGCCGTGTGTGGTAGCAACTCACTCACCCAGCGGCCGCATTTCCCATGCTGCGCGAACTTAAACAAGCTCGGTGCCACTGGAAACCGCGCCTGCTTGCTCGTCATGCCCGTCAGCCGCTGCCCGCCCTGCACGCTCGGCGGCAAGTCTTTGTCATACCACTGTTGAAGCCCCGGTTTGTAGTCCCAAGTATCCAACTGCGACGGCCCGCCATTCATGTGCAGATAAATCACCGCCTTCGCCTTCGCCGCAAAATGCGGCAGCCCCGGCAAAGGCTCATGGACCTGCGTTTTGGAAGCCGCGAAAGCATCCCGGCCCATCGCATACGTCAAACCGAGCCCGCCAAGGCGCAGGCCGCTGTGCCCGAAAAACTGACGGCGTGTTTGGAGGAGATTGGATTCGAAGAGAGGGTTCATAACTCAGTTACGGGTGACAGTTTCATCGAGGTTGAGCACCAGATTTGCGATCAAGGTCCACGCGGCGGTTTCAGCAGGTGCGGCGATCTTCTTCGGTGTCGATTCACCTACCAGAATCGCCTTTTCTGCGGCTTTCGGGTCTTTTTGGTAAAGAGCGCGTTGTTTCGTCAATGCGGCGGTGAGCATCGCAAACTCCTTCGCGTCCGGTTTACGGCTCAAAACGGTGCGGAAGAGCCAGTGGAGCTTCGTGGCATCATCCTTGCCGCCTTCCTTCAAAACAAGCTCGGCGAGGGCTCTTGCGGCTTCGAAGTGTTGGACGTCGTTCATGAGTTGGAGGGCCTGCATCGGCGTGTTGCTGCGTTCGCGGCGGGTGCAGCTTTGTTCGCGGTTGGGCGCGTCGAAGTTGCTCATGAAGGGCGGCGGGGCGGTGCGCTTGAGGAAGCTGTAGAGGCTGCGGCGGTAGAGCGCGGGGCCGTGATCTTGCAGGTAGTAGCGCGTGTTGCTGTCGCCGTAGCCGACGGGTTCCCAGATGTTCGGCGGCTGGTAGGTGCGCACGCCGCGACCACCCATCTCCAAGTTGATGAGGCCGCTGACGAAGAGGGCATTGTCGCGGATCTGCTCGGCATCGAGACGGATGCGCGGGCCGCGAGCGAGGAGGCGGTTGTCGGGATCGAGGCTGAGGAGGTTTGATTCGACTGGCGAGGCTTGTTTGAAGGCTTTGGTCATGAGCATCTCCTTGATCAGCGCCTTCACATTCCAGCCGTTCTTCTGAAAACGCACCGCCAGATCATCGAGCAGCTCAGGATGGCTCGGAGGCTCGCCTTGGGAGCCGAAGTCGTGGCTTGTCTTCACCAAACCGATGCCGAAAACCTGCTGCCAGAAGCGGTTCACCGTCACACGAGCCGTCATCGGGTTTTCGGGAGCCACGAGCCACTTCGCGAGATCGAGTCGCGTGGCGCGGGCACCGGCTTTTTTGAGTGGATGAAAGGCGGCTGGCGTGGTGGGCTCGACCTTGTCGCCGAGTTTGTTGTAGGCACCACGCATGGCGATGAAGGTGTCGCGCGGCGTCTCGGCATCGCGGAAGACGAAGGTGCCGGGAATAGCCGAGTCCGCGGCAGCGCGGGTGACTTTCGCTGCCCTCCAGGCCGTGCGATTCTTCGCCAGCTCGTCCGTGACCGGATGCGCGAGGCGAGCGACGTAAAAGCGCAGCAGGGCTTCGCGTTCTCTCGTTTCCACAGCGCGGGCTTCACTCTGTGCCGCTTCCAATTGTTTCGCGGAGGCAGCGGCCGCTTCTGGTGTCGGCGAAGCAGCGGCTTTTGGCATTTTGGCCTTCAATGCGGCCAGACGAATCTCAAAGAGCTTGGCTGGATCAGTCATCAGTGTGCCAACCAACGGTGCAGGCACATCCTGCGGCTGCTTTTTACCAAGGCTCACCGCCTTCCACCAGGCTGTAAATGAGGCCAGCAAATCTGTCGATGGCTGAAGCTGGCTTGTCACGCTGCACAAATCCCACATCACCGTGCCGCCCACCTGCTGCACAGCGAGGCTGTTGATGCGCGAGCCTGATTTCAGGCCGATGGAGGTGAGATCAAAGCTGAGCAAAGTCCACACGCCGGGCTTCGGCAAGGGGCCTGCGCTGAGGGTATCCCCCTTACCGTAAGTCGTGGTATCAAAGACCTGTGCATCGCCCCACAAAATGCGGCGACCATTGATCTCCAGGCCGATAACACCCGGCTTGTTCAGCGGATCGAGCCGCACCCAGACACTCACTCGTGGCGATTCTCCCAGGGCGATGGGCTCCAGCACGGGCGTGATGATTTCCTGGCTGAACTGACCATTGCTAAGCTGCAACACACGCCGCCCCGATTTCACCCCAAAATCAGGCTGCATCAGCCACAGGCTCGGATTGCGCGAGGTGTTCCGAATCTCGGAGCCGGGCGCGAAGTCATCATCGAAAAGCACCTGGGTGACCGTTTGAACTGCCGCAGCAGGCTTGATCGTGGCAGGGTCAGTGTAGGCTGCATTTTTGACGAAGGTTTCGAGCTGCTTTAGCGCATCGGCCTCGGCTTTCGTCGCGGCTTCGAGGGCCTTTTGCTGCTCAGCCGTCGGCAGTTTTAAAAACGGTTCTGTGCTCGCGATGTTCTTGTCCATCGCCGGATCGGCACCGCTGTAAAAGAAAGCGTAGAGCGAGTAAAACTCCGCCGTGGTCAGCGGATCGAATTTGTGATCGTGACACTGCGCACAACCACCGCTCAAGCCCATCCAGACCGTCGTAAGCGTCGCCGCGCGGTCCACTGCGTAGAGATGGCGGTACTCTTCGTCGATCGCGCCGCCCTCGCTCGTCGTGACATTGCAGCGCGAGAAGCCGGTGGCGATGACTTGATCCGTCGTGGCATTTGGGAGCTGATCACCCGCGATCTGCCACGTCGTAAATTGATCGAAGGACAGGTTCTCATTGAAAGCCTTCACCACCCAGTCGCGGTAGGCCCAGGTGCTGCGTTCGTTGTCGAGATGCAGGCCGTGCGTGTCCGCATACCGCGCCACATCCAGCCAATGCCGCGCCATCTCCTCGCCAAAGCGCGGCGACTTCATGTAGTCATCCACCATCGCCTCGTACGGCTGGCCTTTGAGGAAAGCATCCACCTCAGCAAGCGTCGGCGGAAGGCCGGTGAGTGTGAAGGACACGCGACGAATGAGGGTCTCTTTGTCCGCCTCATCCGCGAAGCTGAGACGATCCTTTGTCTGGCGCTCTGCCAAAGCTGCATCAATCGACACGCCAGCTTTTGCCACAGGCGCTTCAAAGGCCCAATGCTTCTGATAGTTTGCCCCTTGCTCGATCCAGAGCTTGATCGTGTCCTTCTGCGCCTGCGTGAGCTTCTTGTGCGACTTCGTCGGCGGCATCAGATCGTCTTCATCGCTGGTGATGATCCGCTGCCAGACCTCACTCTTCGCCAGATCGCCCGGCTTGATGGGAAACGCGCCGTCCTTGGCCGCGTAGGCCCCTTCCGGCGTGTCGAGCCGCAACTCGGCCTCACGTTTCTTCGAATCAAAGCCGTGACAGGCAAAGCAGTTCTCCGAGAGGATCGGGCGGATGTCGCGGTTAAAGCTCAGTTTGTCAGCGGCGAAGGCAGAACTGACAGCAAGCAGACAGAGAATGGGCACGGCACGAGTCATGGATAGGAAAGCTTACGCGCAAGTTTCGCCAAACCTTCCCCTCATCACTTGCCGTTTCCAGACAAACTCTTGGCTTATCGTGCTCTGAAACCTGCGGCTTGAGGCATTCACGCCACGCTCAAATCAAAGCGTCTGGATGAAGCGATCTGCCTCAGCGATGGAGCGATTCATCTGCTCCAAGAGACGCTGGATGTTGACCTGGATATTGTCCGCAGTGCTGCGCAGTGAGCCGATAGCGGCGGCATTCAGGTTATGCTTCATGTACAGCACCTGATCGCGGAACTGCCGTAACACTGGGTCCATACTGGATTCAGCCGTGTGCAGCGAGCGAGAGAGCTGCTCGAAGCGCGCTTTGGTATCTGCCAGCTTTCTGCGGCTCTCAGCAGCCAGAGTGGCGCTTTCATACTGGCGGGCTTCGATCTCCCATTCGCGGAAGAGATCGCGTGCCACCTGATCCACTTCACGCACTTGCGAGCGGACGGCAATCGCCTGCCGTTCGCAGTCGTCATACTCGGCCTTAAACTTGTCATAGGCACTTTCCAGATTGCCGCCGTGGTAGCCTGTAAGCTTCTTGAGTTGCGTCATCGCATCCTGAAATTCCTCACCCGCCTCCTTCTGCTCACCACGCGCTTTTTTAACGGCACTGATCAGTAGATCACGCTTCTCGAAACCGATTTTTTCCATCGCGGAATAGTAAACGGTGTTGCAGGAAGCGAGACCAAGAGAAAGGGCGGAGGCGAGAAGAAGAGGTTTCATCATAACGATGCCCACCTTTTACCAGCGGGTGGAACTCAAGGTCAAGCGCTGCCTGTGCCAGGGATTTATACAAAGACTTGAGACGCATTTCCGACACCTGCTCAAGGCAGTTTCCATTTTATGCCAGAGCTCTCCACAGCGCATTCTTCGTGATCCGCTGCACGCGTTCATCCGGCCCATGCGGCCTTGAATAGTGGCTCCATGGAATCATGTGGCCGGGGGGATCGGAAAGGCCCTGGCTCCAGAAGATGGTGGTGGCGTTGAAGACGATGTTTTTCTTCGGGCCTTCGAAAAGCGTGGAGGCGTATTTGCCGAGGCGCACGCCACTTGCCCAGACATTGCCTTCAGCGATGACTTCGAGGCCTGCACGAGCGGTGTCGGGATCACCGTGAAATTCCCAGCCGACGAGGCCGGGGATGCTGTCGCCCTTTTTCATGCCGGTGCCTTCAAAGAGCCAGTGATCGGGCTTGGCGCAGGTCCAGTCGCCACCACCGTTGAAGGGGACGATGGTGCGGGCACCGATGATATCGCGCTCATCGGGGCCGGGGTTTTCAAAAGGACCGAGCACCTTCGAGTAAGCTTCTTTTTCTTCCTCGCGAAATTCGCCATAGCATGTCTCACGCGTGAGGCGGCGGTTCGGACCGCCTTTGGCATTCGGGGTGAAGGGCGTGACCATGTACACATCGTTGGCCGAGAGCCAGAGGACGCTGAGGCCGTCATTGATGGCCTGCTTAACGTTATGAAACTGGCGCACGTCCCAGTATTCGTCGTGGCCGATGCTGATCATCGTTTTGGCGCGGCTCAGATTGGCAGCTTCGAGGTTATCGACGTTCGAGCAGTAGGTGACATCGTAGCCTTCTTTTTCCAGCCAGTAGCACAGCGGGTATTCCCACAGCAGGAACTCACCGCTGCCCATGCTCTGCGGGTTGTCGAAGATCTGATTGTACTTCGCATACGGCCTGTCAAAGCTGCAACTGACGCCCGGTGCATGAGCCGCACGTGGATCTGTGTAGAGCGATTCATTTATTGGCCAGCGGTTGTAGGCCTGCCAGGTGTTATCGCTGCATTGGAAGAGGATGTCGGCGGGACGGTCGTCTTTGACGATGAAGATGATGTAGCTCTGCCAGTAAGGTTTGTCGGCGGCTTCGGGCACGGTGGAGAGCCGTCCGAGATACACCCCACTGGGCCAGTCGGCGGGAATGGTGAGCGTGGTGGAGGCCTCCCACTGGCATTCGCGCAGACGTTTGTCGGCCATCTCCGGCACGGGCTGCTCTTTGCCTTCAAAAGGACCGAGCGTGGTCATCAGGCGTGAGCCTGCACCGTCGTAGTAGCCCATGCGGAAGATGTCGATGGCGAATTTGGCCACAGGTTTCGTGCTGACGAAGATGTCGAGCTTCCCACCAGCTTTGATCGACTGACGCGAGCAGTAACCTTCGATGAGCGAGGTGCGGTAGGACTTCGCGTTGTCCGGCATCATGCGTGTGAGCTGGAAGCTCGAACCGGCCTTGGCGTTCTCGGCTTTGATGAGATCGGGCTGACGTTTGGCGGAAGGTGCAGACTTGAGCTTCCGGGCTCCCGTCATTGCAGCGGCGGCAGTGGTGGTCTTGATGAAATCGCGGCGGTCCATGATGGAGCAATACGGGTGTGAGGCCGCGCGTATAGCAAGCCATGCCGATTCATCTCACTTCACGCCGTCAGTTTCTCACGCAGCTAGGGGCCACTGCCGTGCTATCGCGGGCGGATGTGTTTGCTGCGGACGTGGATGAAGATCTCATTGCGATCCTGAATGACACGCACATCGGCGTGCAGCATCCGGCGAGTGCTTCGATCCCGACGAATCTGCGCAACACGATCTCTTGGTTGCTGGCGCTGCCGAAGCGGCCTGCGGCGGTGATCATCAATGGTGACCTGGCTTTGCTAGATGGGAAACGTGGCGACTACGAGCACTTCGCGAAGCTGATTGCTCCATTGCGAGACGCGGGTGTGCCGCTGCATCTGACGATGGGCAATCACGATGATCGCGCGGTGTTTTACGACGTGCTGAAGAGTGACAAACCTGAGTCGCCCGCCGTAGAGTCAAAGCATGTCGGTGTGGTGAAGCTTGCGGGTGCGAATCTCTTCCTGCTCGACTCACTGAAGGCCACGATGGTCACGCAGGGACTGATCGGTGATGCGCAGATGGCCTGGCTGACGAAGCTGCTCGATGCACACGCGGACAAGCCTGCGTTGCTCTTTGCCCATCACAACCCGCGTCTCGGTGCTCCATCCAAGCCCAGCAGCATCGGTTTGGGCAAGGCGAAG
>JBIKIA010000095.1:0-11962 GCA_044361885.1 Prosthecobacter sp.
GCGTGGACTGACGCGGCTTTCGTTTTGGAAGCTCGTCTCCAGAGTTGGGTTCGAAAGCCGACCCGCACCAAGCTGACGGCCACGAGCCTCTTCGACGACCATTCGCGCGGCTTTGAGAGAGGGATGTCGCTGTCGTACGCGCTCCCCGATGGCGGAGAGATCGAGTGTGAGCGCTGAGGCGCTGGTGCTGAGGAGTGCGAGAAAGAGAGAGGTTCGAAGAGGCATGAACGGGCAGGGTTTGAGATGAATACAGGCAGGTGGTGCCGTCATCGTGGACGACATCTGTCAGCCTGATCTCAAATCCGCATTGCCACCGAGCGTGTCAGCATGCGGGGCCATCTTCGATGCAACTCCGCGAGTCGTGGCGGAGGTGTGGGTGAAAGCATCGCTGGCTGGGCCAGATCGAAACCGGTCACAAAGTCCGGCAGGATAAAAAGGGCGAGCACCGGCGCTGAAGTCGCCACCGAAGTGCTGGCGATGGTGCGGGCCTGAACTGTGTCCTTCACGGGCTCGTGCTCGTGCGTTTCTTCATCGTCTTCCTGGTGATCTTCCTGGGAGTGCGATGTCGATTCATCTTCGTGGCAGCAGTGGCTGCTGTCGCCATGGCAATGGTCCGAAGCGCTGATCTGCGCGATGCCGTGGCAGTCACAAAGGTAGCCACGCATGATGCCAAACACCTGCGCCCAACCCAGCGCGAGAAGCGCGAAGGCAATGAGCATGGGGTGAGGGCGGCGGAACATGGAGTGATAGTGGACGGGTGGCCTTTGAGTCGTCAACGGCCATTTTCATTCAAACTAACAACTGCGCCAGCAGCGCAGCGAGGCCGGTGGTGTCGGGCAAAGTGTGAGTGGCCGTGACTCGATGCGGGTTCTCGCTCTCGATTCGGATGGTCACGGGAACTCCAGCGCTCGTACCCATCTCAATGTCGCGGTCGGCATCACCCACGAGCAGGCTTTGATGCAAATCCAGATCATGCTCGATGGCTGCACAGACGAGCATCGCCGGGCTGGGTTTGCGGCAGCGGCAGCCGGGATCAGCCTTGAGACAAGTGCAGGCGTAGATGCTGTCAAACTCGGCTCCGTGAGCTCTCAGATGAGCCTGCATGTTGGCATGGATGAGGTCGAGATCAGCCTGCGACATGAGCTTTTTGCCGACGCCCTGCTGGCTGGTGGCGAGCACGGTGGCATAGCCACGAGCACGACACAGCGCGAGTGCCTCGACGATGCCGGGCGAGAAATGGAAGTCTTCCCACCTCAGCACATAGCCGGGGCCGGGGGTGAGATTCACCACGCCATCACGATCAAAGAATACGGCGCGGCGACTCATGATTGAGCAGGTGTGGGTTTCGGCCAGACGGGATGGCCTGTGATGCAGACGTTGTCACCCAGCGGCAGGATGTTGACGTGATCGATTTGCACGGACTGTTCCAGTGGTAGTCCGCCGATGGCAGGAAGCCCTGCACTGCCGCAGATGCGCGGGGCTACGTACCAGACGATCTCATCCACAGCCTGAGCGGCGAAGGCTTGGCCGAGAACATCTGCTCCACCTTCGATGAGCACAGTCACGATGCCGCGTCGGGCTAGCTCTTGGAGCACTTCGATGAAGCCAAGATCACGAAGCACCCAGGTTCGGTGTTTGTGCTCGTCCGTGAAGACCAATGAGGACTCAGGCAGGTCACCCGAACGTGTGAGGATGACCCTGTGAGGCTGCTCTTTCAAACCGGGCGCGCCTTCGCGGATGGTGAGCTGGGGATTGTCCGCTCGGATGGTGCCAGCGCCGACGAGAATGGCATCAACACGCGCACGCAAACGCCTGCCATGAGCGCGCGCGGACTCGCTGGTGATCCAGGGGCCTTCACCCGCGGGGCGCGTGATGCGGCCATCCAGACTCTGGCCGACTTTGGCGATGACATAGGGAAGGCCCGTCGTGATCCATTTTGAAAAAGGTCTGATCATTTCACGACACTCATCCATCAGGACTCCGGTGGTCACGGAGATGCCTGCGGAGGTGAGGATCTCCTGAGCACGACCTGCATGACGGGGATTCGGGTCCATGGCACCCCAAACCACGCGCTTGATGCCAGCGGCCTTGATCGCTTCCGTGCAGGGGCCGGTGCGACCTTGCGTGCAGCAGGGCTCCAGAGTGACAAAGATTGTCGAGCCAGAAAGCAGCTTCGGGTTGTAAGTTTGCGCATCGCGGATGGCCTCGATCTCAGCGTGTGGGCCACCGGCCTTGTGATGGTAGCCCTGGCCTATAGCCTTCCCATGATTGACGATGACCGCACCGACCGGTGGATTGGGACTCGTCAAGCCAAGCCCCCGCTTCGCTTGATCGAGCGCGAGATGCATCCAGCGGGTGTCAGGTTCTTGAGGTGCGGCGGCCATGGGGACGTGGCTTTTAAGAGGTTCAGCTTCAAGAGACAAGCAGACATTTGGCTAACACCTCACCTCCCAGCAGATTCATGATCGCCGCAACTTTCCTGCGGGTCCTGACCATGCTAAGGGCCTCCCATGCCCCCCTACTTCGACCACAATGCCACCACGCAACTGCATTCTGCTGCGCGTGAGGCCTGGCTGCGGGCGAGCGAGAAGCACTGGCACAATCCCTCGAGTCTTTACCACGAGGCCGGCTTCGCCAGTCAGGCGATGGAATCCGCCCGCGAACGGCTCGGCGATCTCCTCGGTGTCGAGCCGGAGCGCATCGTCTTCACCTCGGGTGCGACGGAGTCGAACAACACGCTCTTTGCCGGACTCGCTAAATGCCTGCCGCCCGATGCCTGCGTGGCCATCTCTGCCATCGAACATCCCAGCGTGCGCGAGGCGGCACGGGCCTGGCTTGGCCGTGCGCGAGTCATCGAGATCCCGGTTGATGCTGAAGGAGCGGTGCAGCCGGACGTTTTGAAGAGAGTGCTCGTCGAGCAACAGCCCGCGCTCGTCTCCGTGATGGCGGCGAACAACGAAAGTGGCGTGCTCCAGCCATGGCCCGAGCTTTTGAAACTGTGCCGCGAGCATGGCGTACGCTTCCATTCCGATGCCGCGCAGTGGGTGGGCAAACTTGATGCTACGGCACTCGGCACCTGCGACTACCTCACCGGCAGCGGGCACAAGTTTGGTGGGCCGAAGGGCATCGGCTTTCTCGTGCTGGCCGATGAAGCGGAAGCTTTCCTTCTGCTCCACGGCGGCCCCCAGGAAAACAGCCGCCGCGCCGGCACGGAGAACTATCCCGCCATCGAAGCGATGGTCACCGTGCTCGAAGCCATCACGCCGAGTCTCGATGATGTTCAGCGCGTGCAGACAACTCTGCGCGACACCTTTGCCGAGCAGATGAAGCGCGACTTTCCCGGCCTGCGCGTGATCAGCGACGGCGCTCCTCGACTCTGGAACACGGTGCTCATGGTCATGCCCCAGCACTCGAATCTGAAATGGCTCACGCGCCTCAGTCGCGCAGGCTTTGCCATCTCCACGGGCTCAGCTTGCAGCTCGGGGAAGGAAGGATCATCCGTCGTCGTGCAGGCGCTTGGCGCGGATTGGGAGGAGCTGCGGCGCGTGGTGCGCGTGAGCAGCGGCTGGGAGACGAGCGAGGCTGACTGGGCAGCGCTGGCGGAGGCTTTTGCCGAAGTGTCCCGAGGTTTGGACGCATCTTAGGCTTAACTTTTCCAGCCAAGGCTTGCTGCCATGGCCCGCCTTCCTCCATGATGCGCGGCATGATCCGCTGGCTCGTTCCCTTTTCCATTCTCACCGTCCTCCACGCCGCTGAGCCCGACACGCGCCTCGTCCGCGAGACTGCCGCACTCACCCCGGAGCAGGAACGCGCTGCGTTGCATGTGCCGCCGGGCTTTGAGGTCCAGCTCTTCGCCAGTGAGCCGATGATCAACAAGCCGATCAACATGGCCTTCGATGCTCGCGGTCGCCTGTGGGTCTCCTCCACCGTGGAGTACCCCTACGCTGCCGATAAATCCCGCTGGTCCGACCCGCAGGGAACTCGCGTCAAAGACAGTCGCGATGCCGTCAAAATTCTCGAAGACACCGACGGCGATGGCAGAGCCGACAAAGTCACCGACTTCGCCGACGGCCTGAACATCCCCACCGGCGTGGTGCCCTGGCACAAGCCAGAGCACAAAGCCGGCTGCATCGCCTGGAGCATCCCGAACATCTGGTACTTCGCCGACACCGATGGCGATGACAAAGCCGATGTCCGCGAAGTGATCTTCGGCCCGCTCGGTTATGAAAAAGACACCCACGGCATGTGCAGCAGCTTCCGCCTCGGCCTGGATGGCTGGGTGTATGCGACGCATGGGTTCAATAACACCAGCCACTTCAAAGCAAAGGATGGTAGCACGCTCGAACTCCACAGCGGCAATGTCTTCCGCTTCAAACCTGATGGCTCGCGCGTCGAACCGTGGACTCACGGTCAGGTGAACCCGTTTGGATTGTGCTGGGATCGATACGGCAATCTCTACAGCGCCGACTGCCACAGCTCGCCGATTTACCAGCTCATTCGCGGTGCGCATTACCCGAGCTTTGGCAAACCGCACGACGGGCTCGGCTTCGCGCCTGTCATGTGCCAGCACACGCATGGCAGCACTGGCATCTGCGGCATCGTTTATATCGACGGCGGTGTCTGGGGCCCCGAGTGGGACGACCACACCTTCGTCGGCAACGTCGTCACTTCGAAGGTGAACCACGACCACGTCACCTTCACCGGCAGCACCCCGAAGGCGAACGAACAGCCCGACTTCCTCACCAGCGACGACCCCTGGTTCCGCCCCGTCGATCTCCAGCTCGGCCCCGACAACGCCCTCTACATCGCCGACTTCTACAACAAGATCATCGGCCACTACGAAGTGCCGCTGGATCATCCAGGGCGCGACAAGAAACGCGGGAGAATCTGGCGGGTGGTGAAGAGTTCAGGCACCTTCAAACGCCAGCCAGCTCCGCAACTCGATGTTTCGGATTGGCGTGGTGCTTTGAAAAGCAAGTCGGCCTTCACGCAACGCGCCGCACTTTCCAAACTCCATGACAAACCCATGCTGGAAGCTCTGCCTGTTTTGCTTTCCGAAGCACAAGCAACGCCAACGGATGACATCAGTCTCCAACTCGCGTTCCGCATCGCCATTCGTGATCATCTCAGCCTCAAAGACGCTTTCGATCACCTCACCTCCGATGCAGTCGATCTCGCCTCTCAAATCGCCATCGCCGTTCCCACCGCAGATGCAGCTGCATTTCTTTTGCGGCGTTTGGGAGGTGGTTCAGAGCTCTCGGCAGCCACACTGACTCATATCGCACGCTTTGCCGACTCGGCTCAGTTGCCCCAGGTCGTTCGTCTCGCCAAAGCCCTTCAACGTGATGACATCGGGAATCTCCAAGCCATCTCCGACGGCCTCAGCGAGCGCGGCACACCTCCACCGCCGGAACTCCTCACTTGGGCGCAGACGTTGGCGGAGAAGATGTTGATGGCGAGTGCGAAGAAGCCAGAGCCCGTCTGGACCGTGGTCGCTACAGCGAACCCTCCGGCCTGGGCGCTGCGACCGCGCAAGTGCGCGGACGGCACGGAGGTGCAGGTGCTCCAGAGCATGAGCGGTGGTGGCGGTGAAGAGAGTCGCACAGGCATCTTGCGATCCAAAGACTTCCCGGCTCCGGCGAAGCTCTCACTTTGGATCAATGGGCATCGTGGGTTCCCGAAATCAGAGGCACATGACAAGAACCTCGTCCGTGTCGTCGAGCTGAAGTCGGGCGAGACACTCGCCAGCGCCTTCCCACCGCGTGATGATGTCTGCCAGCGAGTCGAACTCGATCTCGCCAAACACGCCAGCAAATCCGTTCGGCTGGAGATTGTGGATGGCGATGATGGCAAGGCCTACGCCTGGCTTGGCATCACGCGCATCGAGCCTGCGCTGGTCAGCGTGAATGATTTCCAAACGGAGGACACGACGCGCGAGGCCTTGAAGCAGCTCGCCACCATGCTCCAGCACAGCGCGCCTGCCGTTTTGCGGGAAAAGCTGGCCGCTTATCTGCCGCCGCGTCCCGCACCACCGCCGTTGCCTGTTTCACCCGAGCAACGGAAGCAGCTCGACTCCCTCATCTCCAGCCGCGTCGCCGCCTTTGCCAAAGCCAAGCCTGACCTCGAAGTCGGGTCCAACGTCTTCAAGATGAACTGCGCCGCCTGCCATCAGATCAAGGGCGAAGGCGGCCTCATCGGTCCGCAGCTCGACGGCATCGGCGCGCGCGGCCCCGAGCGACTCTGCGAAGACATCCTCGACCCGAACCGCAACGTCGATGCGCACTTCCATGTCCACACGCTGACGATGAAGGACGGCAGCACCTTCGCCGGCTTCCTGAAAGCCGAACTCGGCCAGATCCACCTCCTCGCCGACGCCGCAGGCAAAGAGCACCGCATCTCGAAAAAGGACATCCAGAAGACTGAGGTCACGCCCATCTCCTTGATGCCGCCAATGTTTGGGCAGACACTGGATGAAGCCACCTTCCATGATTTACTCGGCTACCTGTTGAACGAGAAAGCAGCCAAGTGAGCTTTGATAACGCCCAATTTCATATGACCCCCATCGACTTCGACGTCCACATCACTGAGGCACTGCTTCGTCGTGTTGCTTTGCGGCGTATGTCACGACGCTGGCCACTCACATTGATCGCGATACTGCTTATTGGCTACGGCATCGTGTTTGATATTCGACGCGGACAATGGACCACCCTTTCAACCATCGGGGCCACGGCTCTCGGGATTCAATGGTTGATATTTGTGGCTATCTACCTCCGGCAGCGGCGTGCCATCGGTGACTGGGCACGCCAGCAGGGCGATGCACCCGTGCATTACAGCCTGAAGGACGAAACCATCTGCGCTAAATCAAATCTCGGCAGCAGCGAATTGAAGTGGACGGTGTTTCGCGAACTCATCGAGCATGACGACTGTCTCTTGCTAGGTTTTTCCCGTGGCAATCATCTTACACTGACACGAGCCGATGTTCCTGCCGAAGCGCTGGAGTTCATGCGACAGAAGTTTCACGAGTTGAAACTACCCGTGAAGAAAGGTTGAGGGCACCCGCATAGTTCCAACGGCTCGACAGAGCTTATATGAAGAGCCGTATGACCTTCCGCTTCCTGCCTCTCGCTTTCATCCTCAGTGCCGCCCTAGCCGGAACGGGATTGAAGCCGCACCCCAAAGCCCTCCCAAACATCCACCCGCCGGGCGAGGTAGATCGACCGGAGATGGTGAAGTTCATCGTGAGTGATCCGGCCTCGCTGCCAGGCATCGTGGTGGATGAGACGGCAGCGGAGCTGGTGGGCGAGTGGCAGTATTCGACACACACGCCGCCCTATGTCGGGCTCGGTTATCTGCATGGTATGAAGTCGGGCAAGGGCGCGAAGTCGGTGACCTTTACGCCGGAGTTGCCGAAGGCCGGATGGTATGAAGTGCGGCTGGCGCATTGCTACAATGTGCGGCGCTCCACGAAGACTCCAGTGACGATTCATCACGCGAATGGAGACACGACGATGCGGATCAATCAGCAGGAGGAACCCACGCATGGGCGGCTCTTCCGCACGCTCGGGACGTTTCGTTTTGAAGCGGGTCGCGTGGGCTGGGTGCGAGTGTCCAATGACGGCACGGAGGCCGACAAGGTAGTTATCGCTGATGCGGTGCAGTTCCTGCCCGTGGCGGAAAAGTGAACCTTAACTGAAGAACACGCGTTTTGCCGTGCCGTGCAGCATCGCGGCTTTGTCACTGGCGGTGAGGAAGTCGAGGCGGTCGCGCACAAGGGCGATGGAGTCGTGGTAGTTGTGACCGGGATCGACCTGGAAGGGGCAATCGCTCGCCCACATGAGCCGATCTGCGCCGAACTGATCGCGGCACTCTTTAATCATGGGGCCGAGATCGAGGTAGGGCGGCTGCTTTTTGCCGAGGGCGTAGAAGGCGGATGTTTTCACCGTGACCTTCGGATACTTCGAGAGATGCAGGAGGCGGTCCATCTGCGAGCGGTCAGGCGGTCCTTTCATGCCGAGGCGGGCGAAGTGGTCGATCACCACGGGCGTCTGCGGGTTCTTCTCACACATCTTCGCCACGGGCCAGAGTGCCTCGGGATTGATGAGCAGGCACATGTTCAGGTTTTCATCGGCAGCGACCTTCCACATCTCCGTGATACCGGGGGAGGCGAGCCAGCCCTCGACATCGTTGCCCTGCGGATAGAGGCGGAAACCGCGCACGCCTTGTGCCTTCAATGCTTTCATACGGCCACGTACATCGGCGGCGGTTTCATCAATAATCGCCACGCCGGAAAAGGTGCCGGGATGCGCGGCCATCATGTCGAGCATGTAGCGGTTGTCCGTCTTGTAGTAACTCATCTGGATGAGCACGATGCGTGTCACGCCTTCTGGTTTGCAGTGCGCGAAGAGCTGCTCCGGCGTGAAGCTCGCGGGCTTCATTTGGGCCTTCGTGAAACCGGAGGCGAGGGGATACTTCTCCGTGTCCGGCGTCCACACATGCACATGCGCGTCGATGTGACCTCCGCCCCCGAGTGTGGCGCAACTGCTGACTTGCGTGCCAAGCGCGGCACTGACGGTGGTGGTGAGAAATTGGCGGCGGTTGGTCATGGTGGTGAATCGGTTACGCGAAGCTGAGAAGGAATCTTCTTTGGAACTCAAAGGAGCGTTCCACCTGATCCAGCTCAATGTATTCATCGGCGGTGTGAGCGCGGTCGATGCTGCCGGGGCCGAAGACGATGCTCGGGATACCGGCACGGGAGAGCTTGCTGGCATCGCAGCCGAAGGGCACACCACAGGGTTCGGCATTCAAACCCATGTCGCTGAGCACTCGCGTGGCTGTTTGGACCACGGCGGCATCGATGGGCGTGTCGAGCGCTTCATCGACGAGCAGCAGCGGCTCTTCGACCTCGGCAGTGATGCCCTCCAGGCTTTGCAAAAGTTGCCGGTAGTGAGCCACGGCATCGCTCGCACGTTCGCCGGGCAGCAGGCGGCGGTCGATCTCGATAGCGCAGCGATCTGGGACGAAGTTCACCTGCACGCCACCGGTGATCACGCCGACATTGCAGGTGCCGCAGCCGACGAGCGGATGCTGTGCGCATGCCATGCGTTCGTTGTCCGTCTCGATGGCGGCGATCACTCGCGCCATGTGCGTGATGGCATTCACGCCGAGGTGCGGCTTGGAACTGTGCGCCGAGCGGCCATGCACGACGATGCGGCAGCGCAGCACGCCTTTCGTGGCGATAACGGCCCGCAGTTCCGTGGGCTCCGCGACGATGGCGGCATCGGCCTTCAGGCCTTCACAAAGCCGCACGACACCGCGATACGAGTACTCTTCATCCACCGCAGCGGCGAGCAGCACCTCGCACGGCGGCGTAATGCCATCTTCCTTCAGCGACGCGAGGGCGTGCATCATCGTGGCAAGCCCGGCCTTCGTATCGCAGGAGCCACGGCCATACATTTTGCCATCGCGGATCATGGGCTCGAAGGGCGGGATGGTCATGCCTTTCACGGAAACCGTGTCCGTGTGGGCTTCTAGCACGATGCGCCGGTTTGAATCCAGCCCTGGCAGCCGAGCGAGCACGTTCGGGCGGCCTGGAAAGACTTCCTGCTCCCAGGTCTCGATGCCGCGCTGCTCGAAGAAGCGCCGCACATACGCCGAGATCTCGCCTTCGCCGGGCCCGCCATCGTAAGAGGAGTTTACGCTGTTGATGCGGACGAGATCGGCGAGAGTTTCGAGAACGGGGGACATGAAAATGGATCGCCATTCAACGTGGCGATCCATTCAGGACTTCCTTTTTAGCGAAGTAAAGCTATTCAAATCACATGCTCGCCCTTGAGCACGTCATCCAGCGTCTGGCGCTCGCGCACGATATGGGCGGCGTCGCCATCGACGAGGATCTCGGCGGGCATGGGGCGGGTGTTGTAGTTCGAGGCCATGGTGAAGCCGTAGGCTCCAGCGCTCATGGCGGCGATGTAGTCGCCTTCTTTGACGAGCGGGATCTCGCGGTTCTGGGCGAGGTAGTCGCCCGTCTCGCAGATGGGGCCGACGACATCCACGACTTCGGTTTCAGCCGTGGTGGGCTGCTTCAGCGGCACGATCTGGTGCCAGCCTTCATACAGCGTCGGGCGTATGAGGTCGTTCATGCCAGCATCGACGATCTTGAAGGTCTTTGCGCCACCGCGTTTTTCGTAAAGCACCTGGGTGAGCAGCACGCCTGCATTGCCGACCATGAAACGCCCAGGCTCGCAAAGGATGCGGAGGCCGAGTGGCTTCAGCAGAGGCACCACAGCGTTCGCATAGACCTCGATCGTCAGCGGATGCAGCTCGCCATTCTCCTGCCACCAGGCCGCGTCGCCGGAGTCGAGCGACTGCCGGTAATTGATGCCGATGCCGCCGCCGATGCTGAAGAACTGGAGGTCATACTTGGCCTTCATCTCTTCCACGAGCGGGGTCACTTTCTTCACGGCTTCGACATACGGGTCCACGCTGGTGAGCTGGGAGCCGATGTGCATTTGCAAGCCGCGGATTTCGAGGTTCGGCATCTCGCTGGCAATGCGCGCATACACCTCGCCGATGCGGTCGAAGTCGATGCCGAATTTGTTCTCGCTCTTGCCGGTGGTGATCTTGGCGTGCGTCTTCGCGTCCACGTTCGGATTCACGCGCACGGCCACGGGGGCTTTCTTGCCGATCTCTCCCGCGACTTGATTGATGTAGCGCAGCTCGGCCTCTGACTCGGCATTGATGCAATACACGCCCTGCTCCAGTGCATAGACGATCTCGTCACGCGTCTTACCCACGCCTGCAAAGGTACATTTGCCAGCCTGACCGCCTGCTTTGATCACGCGGTAAAGCTCGCCCGCTGAGACGATATCGAAACCGCCACCCAGCTTCGCTATGGTGCTGAGCACAGCGAGGTTCGAGTTTGCCTTAACTGCGTAGCAGATCAGGTGATCAAGCTCGCCGAGCGCGGCGTCTAGACGCGTAAAGTGGCTGGCGATCGTGCCTTTGGAATAAACATAAAGCGGCGTGCCGTGTTTCTGCGCCAAGCCCTGGAGGCTGACGTTTTCACAGAAGAGCTGACCCTGATGATAATGGAAGCTGTGCATACGAAGGGCGCGCCAGATAGGCGGGAAACCACGGAGCGCAACCCCGGCCACGTGCCTTACACGATCTCCCGAATCACCTCACCGAAGTCGATCTCCAGACGCTTGCGCCCTGGATACTCCATGCGGTGGGAGTCGATGCCGAGCTGGCGGAGCAGGGTGGCGTGGATATCGGTGACGTAGTGCGGATGCTCCACGGCGTGGAAGCCGATGTCATCGGTGCTGCCGTGGGCGATGCCACCTTTGATGCCGCCGCCGGCCATCCAGACGCTGAAGCCATACGGGTGATGATCCCGCCCATCGGTGCCTTGTGAGCCTGGTGTGCGGCCAAACTCGGTGGCAAAGACGACGATGGTTTCTTCAAACAAACCGCGCTGTTTGAGATCGGCGATGAGGCCGGCGATGGGCTTGTCCACCTGGGTGGCGAGCTTGCTGTGGTTCTCACGCAGCTTCGAGTGGCTGTCCCATGCGCCAGCAGCACCATCGCCATGCATGATCTGGATGAAGCGCACGCCGCGCTCCACGAAGCGACGTGCCGCGAGGAGCTGCTCACCAAAAGGTTTCGTCACCGCGTGATCGAGGCCGTACATCTTTTTCGTCGCCTCGCTCTCGCGGTCAAAGTTCACCACATCCGGCACATCCTTCTGCATGTGGTAGGCCAGTTCGTAGGATTTGATCCGCGCCGCCAGCGTCGGATCATCAGGGTAACGAAGAGCACTCAGCCGGTTGAGTTTTCCCGCCAAGGTGAAGCGGGCTGCCTGCTCAGCCTCGGTCATCGCGATCTCGGGTCGGGCGTAGGCCAGCGGGTTCTTGGGATCGATCTTGAGATTCACCGCATCATAGGCCGGGCCGAGGTAGTGGCC